>NZ_AEPN01000009.1:0-138083 GCF_000185925.1 Paracoccus sp. TRP
GGGGCGGCACAAATACGCGACAGGTCCAGAACGCAATCAGGAACAGGTCGCGGATCAGCAGCTCATTCCGTTCTTCCAAGCGCCGCTGGCGAGCCGACATATCTGCCATGAGCAGGTTTATTCGACGGGGGTGCTGTTCCAGATCTTCAACCACCTTGATCAGCGCAACTGCCGCTTCTCGGCTGAGCGTGATCTGACCTCCGATAGCCAGCCCGACGCGAATTTGCTCGGAAAGTTTCAGGCTGCTCATGCTGTCAGCCCTCTGTGGTGGGGCGTTTCAAGATTCCCGATTCGATCACGTTTTGTCCCGCCCATTTTTTCAACCAACATCATTGATTCCATTGGCGTTTCTATACGTTTCTCAACCATCTCTACGGCGGCATGGACGAGCCTGAGCTGAAGATCATAGATGTGTTTGTCTGCAAGTTGCGCAAAAAGCTTGCTGCAGCAATGAATGGTGAAAGCCATATCGAGACGGTCTGGGGGCGGGGGTATGTTCTGCGCGATCCGGTCATTCCGGTGCCGAATGCCGAGCGGCTGGCCCTTGAGGCCTGATTGGCCGGATAAGGGCTGCGTCGGTCCAAGGTTGCTACGCCGGACTCCTTCCGGCGTGTGACCGCCTGTCCGGCCTTGTTCTGGACAACTCGACCTTCGCCCCGGTATCACCTGTCTCTGGACAACGGGGCCATAGGCCCGGCAGGAAGGTGGAACGCAGATGGGTGAAACGGGCGAGAATCACACCGGCATGGCAGAGGCAGCCACCTCACAAGCTGATCTTCCGCCTGTTGCCAGTCTTGATGCCAAGGCGGCTGCCGCAGAGCATGCTCGGCTAAGCGATGAGGTCTCGCGCGCCAATCTGGCCTATCACCAAAAGGACGCGCCCTTTATCAGCGACGCTGAATACGATCTCTCAAAGCGTCGGCTGGAAGAGATCGAGGCCCGCTTTCCTGAGCTTTCCCATGCAGAAAGCCCGACCGCCCAGGTGGGTGCAGCCCCTGACCAGCGCTTTGCCAAGGTTCCACATCGCCTGCCGATGCTGTCTTTGGAAAACGGCTTCAGTCATGAGGATGTCGAGGCATTCGTTAATCGGCTACGGTCATTTCTTAACCTTGCGCCGGATGTGCCGCTGGAGTTTACCGCCGAGCCCAAGATTGACGGCCTGTCGTTGTCCTTGCGTTACGAAGGTGGAAAACTGGTGCAGGCCGCAACCCGTGGCGATGGCGCCATAGGCGAAAATGTGACGGCTAACGCCCTTACGATCAGCGATATTCCGAAACACCTTGCTGGTGACGGCTATCCAGAGGTTCTTGAGATCCGTGGCGAGGTCTACATGTCGCATACGGATTTCGAACAGCTGAACCGATCCGACAACGGGCGTGTCTTTGCCAATCCACGAAATGCTGCGGCGGGTTCGCTGCGCCAGCTTGACGCAGCGGTGACCGCCTCACGCCCCTTGCGGTTTTTTGCCTATGCCTGGGGCGAGGTCAGCGCGCCCTTTGCCCGTAGCCAGATGGGGGCGGTGCAGAGGATGCGGGATTTCGGGTTCCAGACCAATCCACTGACACGCATCTGTAACTCGGTGCAGGATCTGTTGGCTGCCTGGGCCGAGATCGAGCAGATGCGCTCGACCCTTGGCTATGACATCGACGGTGTGGTCTATAAGGTTAATGATCTTGCCTATCAGGCACGGCTTGGCATGCGCTCGACGACACCGCGGTGGGCGCTTGCGCATAAATTTCCTGCCGAACGCGCCTGGACGCGGCTTGAGGCCATTGACATTCAGGTCGGGCGTACCGGCGCGCTCAGCCCGGTGGCGCGGCTGAATCCGGTGACAGTGGGTGGTGTCGTGGTTTCGAACGCGACGCTGCATAACGAGGATTACATCGCCGGGCGTGGCGCTGACGGCAGCGAGATCAGGGGTGGTAAGGATATTCGTGTCGGCGACTGGGTCGAAGTTTATCGGGCTGGCGATGTCATCCCCAAAGTTGCCGATGTGGATCTGAGCAAACGCCCGGGTGATTCCGCGCCTTACGTCTTTCCGACCACCTGTCCTGAATGCGGCTCTCCAGCCATTCGTGAAGAGGGCGATGCCGTTCGGCGTTGCACCGGTGGGTTGATTTGTCCGGCGCAGGCAGTCGAAAAACTGCGCCATTTCGTTTCACGCGCCGCCTTTGATATCGAGGGTCTGGGCGCCCGGCAGATCGAGGTGTTCTATCGCCTGAACTGGGTTGCAGAGCCGGCCGATATCTTCACGCTTCATGCCCGTGATGCTGCGGGGCGCAAGATGCTTGCTGACCATGCCCACGCCTTTCTTGCGATTGAGAGCAGGATCGAACGCGCCGAAACCCTGCTCGCCGATTATCGTGAACTTCTGAGCCCGCTTGGTGTCGAGATCGAGGGATCCGATGATCTGCCCGAGGCTCTTGATAGGCTGTCGTCCTGTCGGCTGGCCGAGGTAAAGGGCTGGGGCGAAACCAGCGCCAGCAAGCTTTTCGAGGCGATCGAAAAGCGGCGCGAGATTTCGCTGGCCCGCCTGCTTTTTGCGCTGGGGATCCGGCATGTTGGTGAGGTCGCGGCGCAGGATCTGGCCCGCCACTATGGCAGCTGGGATGCGCTTAAGACTGCGTTGGACATCGCCCGCCCTGCCGCTATTGCCCATCGCGCTGCCGAGGATGCCGCACAGGCGGAACGTGAGGCTGCGCAGGCCGAGGGCCGTCGCGCCCGGCTGGCCGAGGCGCGGGGGGCGGCTCTTGCCCGGAGCGAACTTTCGCCCGAGGCCGCGAACGCCTGGGCCGACCTTATTGCTGCCGATGGTATCGGTCCGGTCCTTGCCATGTCGCTGTCGGATGCCTTTGCCAATGAACGCGAACGGGCGGCTATTGATCGGCTGATCGCGCAGTTAAGTTCGATCCTGCCGCCCGAGGCGCGCGCCACCGGCACTGCCATCGCTGGCAAGACGCTGGTCTTTACCGGCACGCTTGAAAAGATGACACGGGCTGAGGCCAAAGCGCGGGCCGAGGCGCTTGGCGCCCATGTTGCGGGCTCGGTTTCGGCCAAGACGGATCTGCTGATTGCCGGCCCGGGTGCAGGCTCCAAGGCGAGAAAGGCCGCTGAACTGGGCATCAAGGTCATTGATGAGGACGAATGGCTGACGCTCGCCCAGGGGTAACGCCGGGCCGCCCGCCGGTACTGTTTCCCTTGTTCGCGGGCGTTGAGACGTTGCCGGGCGTTGGCCCGCGCGCGGCCGAGGCCTTTGCCCAAATGGGCGTGACGCGGCTGCGCGATCTGATCCTGAACCTGCCGCATTCGGGTATCCGCCGTCGGCGCATTACCCATCTGGCCGATGCGATCCCCCCCGAGATTGTCACGGTCACGATCACCGTTCAGCGTCACAGCCAGCCAACCGCAAAGGGACGGCCCTGGCGTGTGCACTGCAGTGATGGCCGGACGGATTTGCAGCTGGTTTTCTTTCACCCTCGCAAGGGCTGGATTGAAAGCCAGCTGCCGGTGGGCGAAAGGCGGCTTGTCTCGGGCAAGATCGAGCTGTTCGACGGCATGCCGCAGATGGTCCATCCCGACCATATTGGCCCCGAGGGGTCAGAGCCGCCCCCGGATTTTGAACCGGTCTACCCCTTGTCGGGCCGGCTGACCCAGGGGGTCGTGCACAAGGCAGCGCAGGTGGCACTGACCCGCCTGCCCGAAGCGGAAGAATGGATCGACCCGGCCCTTGTCGCGCGCGAGGGTTGGCCGGGCTGGGCCGAGGCGCTGCACCGTGCCCATGCTCCGACAGGGCCGGCCAACCTGTCCTCCACCGATCCGGCGCGTGCGCGGCTGGCCTATGATGAACTTTTCGCACATCAGATGACGCTTGCGCTGTTGCGTCGTGACCGGCGCAGGCAGGCTGGGCAGGTGACGCAAGGCAGCGGAGATTTGCGCGACAAGGTGCTGGCGGGGCTGCCATGGCCGCCGACAGACGCGCAGCGCCGCGCGGTCGAAGAGATCGCCGCCGACCTGGCTTCGCCGCGGCGAATGAACCGGTTACTGCAAGGCGATGTTGGCGCGGGGAAAACGCTCGTCGCCTTTCTGGCGCTGCTGATCGCGGTCGAGGCAGGCGGGCAGGGCGTGCTGATGGCCCCGACCGAAATCCTTGCACGTCAGCATTTCAGGGCGCTTGAACCTTTGGCGCGGCTGGCAGGCATCCGGCTTGAGGCATTGACGGGCCGGGATAAGGGTGATGCGCGCACGAATATCCTGACCGATCTGGCAGAGGGGCGTATCGACATCCTCGTCGGCACCCATGCGGTGATCCAGAAAACTGTCGAATTCCGCGATCTGCGGCTGGCTGTTGTCGATGAACAGCATCGGTTTGGCGTCAATCAGCGTATGGAGCTGGTGGCTAAAGGCGGACATTTACCACCTGATATGCTGGTGATGACGGCTACGCCGATCCCGCGTTCGCTGGCGTTGGCGCAGTTCGGCGATATGGATCTGTCGGTGCTTGATGAAAAGCCCGCTGGTCGCCAGCCGATCCGGACTACGGTGATCCCCGATTCCCGGATGGGCGAAGTGGTGGAACATCTGGCCCGGGCGATCTCGGCCGGGGCACGGGCCTATTGGGTTTGCCCCTTGGTCGAGGAAAGTGAGGCTGTCAGCCTGACCGCCGCCGAGGCGCGTTTTCAGGAACTGCGTGCCCGTTTCGGCGAACAGGTCCGACTGATTCACGGTCAGATGCCTGCGGATGAGCGTGACACCGCAATGGCTGACTTCGCCGCCGGCCGGGCGAACATCCTTGTCGCGACCACGGTGATCGAAGTCGGCGTCGATGTCCCCGAGGCAACGATCATGGTGATCGAGCGCGCAGAAAGTTTTGGGCTGGCGCAATTGCACCAGTTGCGTGGCCGTGTCGGGCGTGGTTCGGGCGCGTCGAGTTGCCTTCTGATGTATCACGAGCCGCTTTCCGAAACGGGGCGGCGGCGCCTTTCGATCCTGCGCGAGACTGAGGACGGTTTCCGCATCGCCGAGGAGGATCTGGCGATGCGCGGGGCGGGCGATGTGATCGGTACGGCGCAATCGGGTCTGCCACGATTCCGCATCGCCGACCTTGAGCGGCAGTCGGGCCTGATGGCCCTGGCCCGCAAGGACGCACAAAGTTTTCTTGAGCGAGACCCCGAAATGGCAAGCGAGAGAGGACGCGCTGTTCGCCTTCTTTTGTGGCTGATGGAGCAGGATCGCGCCATACGGTTGATCAACTCAGGATAGCGTTCTCCAGATGTTCTTAAAAAGTTCTTTACTTTGTTCTCGCATCATGAGAACAAACGGTAAACGAACTGTGGAGAGCCCCATGACCCGCGAATCCCTCTCTGACTTGCTCGGCACGGTCGCCATCTCGGTGACGGCAATCATTCTGTTCTCGCTGCCTTCGATTCTGGCAGCCTGATTTCTGACTTTCACTGCCCCGCGCAATCGGCGGCCCTTCGCCTGGGGCTGCAACCTTCCCCTCGGTCGATCATGCGCGCAACTGCCGGTCCCCTGCGGACCGGCTTTTCTTTTTGCGGGACGGGTTCTCAGGCAGGCGATGCGTCGATCGCACCCAAAAGAGCCTCCCACGCCAGCAGAATGGAGGCGTGGCGGTTAGGGAATTCCCGCGCGGGCAGCAGCGTCTCAAGCTCATCAAAAGGTGCAGCGGGGGCAGGGCCATCAGTTTTCAACATTGCCTGCAGCTCGTCGCGGGCCCGGGCGATCTCATCCCGCGAACGGCCAAGCGCGGTGCGCCCCAGCACCCCGGCCGATGCCTGACCCAGCGCACAGGCCCGCACCTCTTGGGAAAAATCAACGATGCGGCCGTCTTGCATCACCACATGGGCGGTGACCGACGAGCCGCATTGAGGCGACCGACGATGCGCGCTGCCCGTCGGGTTGCCGAGCTTGCCCAGATGCGGGATGTCCGAGGCGAGCGCCAGGATGCGCCGCGAGTAAAGCTGCATCAGGTCACTGTCGGACATGGTCTTTTCCCTTTCGATTACTGGGTCTAGATAGGTGCGGTGCAGCCGAAAGGAAAGCTGATGTTCGACCCCGCCAGCCTGAAATATGACGCCGATAGTCTGATTCCGGCCATCGCGCAGGATCATCACACGGGCGAGGTGCTGATGATGGCCTGGATGAATGCCGAAGCGGTCGCGCAGACACTTGGCACGGGCAAGGTCACTTATTGGTCGCGTTCCCGTCAGGCGTTCTGGATTAAGGGCGAAAGCTCCGGCCACGTCCAAAAGCTGGTCGAGCTGCGGGTTGATTGTGATCGGGATTGCCTGTTGGTGCTTGTCGATCAGACCGGCCCTGCCTGCCACACGAACCGGCAAAGCTGCTTTTACACCGCGATCCGGGGCGGGGATGAGGTGATCATTATGGAACCTCAGAATCCCAGCAGTTGACGGATCTCGGCAGCAGAAACGCCGTCGTCGCGATAAAGCTTTAGTGCACGGGCATCGTCGCGCTTTGCCAGGCGCTTGCCGTGTTCATCCCGGATCAGCCGGTGGTGGTGATAACGCGGCGTCGGAAGCTCAAGCAATTTCTGAAGTAATACATGTATCAATGTTGAATCTAATAAATCTTTTCCGCGTGTCACCAGCGTGATTTCTTGTGCGGCGTCATCGACCACAACGGCAAGGTGATAGCTTGTCCCCATGCCACGTCGTGCAAGAACCACATCCCCGACGCCGGAGATAAAGTCCTGCGCTGCCAGCCGATGTGGCAGGCCGGGGGCGATATTTTCATCCAGAAACACGATTTCTTCGAGGTCGAGATAGTCAAAGGCGCGGGCGGCGTTCAGGCGGATTGCGTCGTCCGGTCCCATTTCAGCCATGTTTCGATGGCGGCAGGTGCCGGGATAGACCGGGCCGTCTGGGCCGATCACCGGTTCGGCGCCTTCTTGCGGTGCGGAAAGCGCGGCGCGAATATCGGCACGCCGGCAACGGCAAGGATAGATAAGCCCCAGCGCAGCCAGTCGGTCCAGCGCTGCCTGATAGGCGGACAGCCGTTCGGATTGGCGCATTACGGGCTGGGGCCAGTCAAGGCCTAGCCAGTGTAGATCTTCGACGATCAAAGCCTCGTATTCCGGGCGACAGCGCGATTGGTCGATGTCCTCGATACGCAGCAGAAACTCACCCGGGTCGGCCAGTTTCGCAGCTGTCAGCGCCGCGAAGGCATGGCCCAGATGCAGCGGGCCCGTCGGAGAGGGGGCAAAGCGCGTGCGTTTCAAACCTGTCCTGCAAGCCATTGGTTGAAATCGGCTTTTGCTCGGTCTGTATAGGCCGGATAGCGATCCTTGCGCCCTTTGCGGCCACCGCGCATCTCTTCAAGCGGAGGGTATAGGCCAAAGTTCACGTTCATCGGCTGGAAGGTCTTGGCGTCCGCTCCGCCTGTGATGTGGTTAACCAGCGCCCCCATCGAGGTTGTGGCGGGGGGCGGAGGCAGGTCGCGACCCAGTGCCTCGGCAGCCGCCATGCGACCAGCAAGCAGGCCCATGGCGGCGCTTTCAACATAGCCTTCGACCCCGGTGACCTGACCGGCAAAGCGAAGGTTCGGATGCGAACGCAGCCGCAGCCGGTCGTCGATCAGACGAGGCGAGTTCAGGAAAGTGTTGCGATGGATGCCGCCAAGTCGGGCAAAGCTGGCGTTCTGCAATCCGGGAATGCGCCTGAAAACATCGACTTGCGCACCATACTTCATTTTCGTCTGAAAGCCGACGATATTATAAAGCGTTCCCAATGCATTGTCGCGGCGCAACTGTACGACGGCATAGGGCTTTTCTTCAGGCCGGTGTGCATTGGTCAGCCCGACCGGCTTCATCGGGCCATGACGCAACGTGTCCCGGCCACGCTCGGCCATGACCTCAATGGGCAGACAGCCGTCGAAATAAGGCGTGGGGTCGGGCGAAGAGCCGGTCTCACCCTCATGAAACTCTGTCTTTTCGGCGGCGAGCAGGGCGTCGATGAAGCCGTCGTAATCCTCGCGCGTCATCGGGCAGTTGATATAGGCGGTACGCTCTTCCTCGGTGTCGCCCTTGTCGTAGCGGCTTTGGCGCCAGCAGATCGACATGTCGATGCTGTCGGCATGGACGATCGGAGCAATGGCGTCGAAAAAGGCGAGCGAACCCTCGCCGGTCAGCGCCCGGATCGACTGGCCAAGCGCGGCCGAGGTCAGCGGGCCGGTCGCGATGATCCAGCGACCCTCGGTCGGCAATTCGCGGATCTCACCGGGCTGGAAAGAAACCAGAGGCTCGTTGCGCAGAGCCTGCGTTACAGCCTGTGAGAATGCGTCGCGGTCGACGGCCAGGGCGCCGCCAGCAGGCAGGCGGTGACGGGCGGCCATTTGCATGATCAGCCCGTCTGCCGCGCGCATTTCCCAATGCAACTGGCCCACGGCATTCATGCGATCATCGTCCGAGCGGAAGCTGTTCGAGCATACCATTTCAGCGCAATCGCCGGTACGATGCGCGAATGTTGCAACCTCGGGCCGCATCTCGTGCAGCACCACCGGAACACCTGCGCGGGTGATTTGCCAGGCGGCCTCGGACCCGGCAAGGCCCGCGCCAATGATGTGGATCGGTTCCATGCTTGTCCCCTTTGCCTCAGGCGCGTTGTCCTAACAATGGCGCGCCAAAACGGCAAGAGAAAGGGCGGCACCCGCAGGGGGAGCCGCCCGATCAGTTTCGATGCCTTGCCGGCGATCAGGCCTCGGTAGCCTCTTCCTCGGCAGCTTCTTCGTTGTCGCTGGAGCGCAGGCCCGAAGGAGCCGCGATATTGGCGATGACAAAGTTGCGGTCGATGGTCGGCTTCACACCGCGCGGCAGTTGCACGTCGTTGATGTGGATCGATTCACCGATTTCGCGGCCGGTCAGGTCAACTGTGATCTGCTCGGGGATATCCGAGGCGGTCACCATCAGTTCGACCTCGGGGCGCACCACGACCAGCGTACCGCCACGCTTCAGGCCAGGGGCCTGCTCGTGGTTTTCAAAATGTACGTTGATGAACAGGTTCACCCGGGTGTTGCGGTGCACGCGCATGAAGTCGATATGCGTCGGCAGGTCCTTGACCACATCGCGCTGAACGCCGCGGCAGACGACGCGGACGTCTTCCTGGCCTTCGACTTTCAGGTTCCACAGCGTGGACATGAAGCGACCGGCGCGCAGCTTGGTCAACAGGTAGTTGAATTCAAGGGCGATCGGCTGCGGCTCTTTGCCGTCGCCATAAACGATGCCGGGCACCTTGCCTTCGCGGCGAGCTTGACGGGCGGCCCCCTTGCCTGTCCCCGTGCGTGCCTCGGCCACCAGATTCGGGATCTCTTTGGCCATGGTTGGTATCCTTGTGCTACAAATGGCGGCCATCCTCCAAGGGTGCATGGCCGAGGACGGGCCTATAGCGCGGTGTCAGCGGGAAGTGAAGTGAAAAATCGTTCGCATGTTAGGTGAAAAATGCTTGTCAGATAGGCTCTGATGGTTGCAGAGCATTTCTCGATACAGGTCGGGGCCTTTCGAGTTGCATCGTATCTATTCGCTTGACTACCTCAAGCTTGCGCTGGCGGTGCTGGTCGCCTTTGCGCATACCTATTGGTTACAGACCAATATGACGCCAGGGCTGTTCATGATCGGCAACGGTCTGATGCGCGTCATGGTTCCGACCTTTTGCATCATCGCCGGCTATTTTCTTTACTCGGCAGTGGAAAGGGGCAAGGGCCGCAAGTGGCTGTACCGTGTGGGAATGCTTTATCTGTTCTGGATGGCGGTATATCTGCCTTTCTGGCTGAACGAGGTGCACGGGCCTGTCTCGCTGATCAAGACCCTGGTCTGGGGTTATTTCCACCTATGGTTCATGGCCGGCATTCTGGTTGCCGGGATGGTGGTCCTGCTGGTCTGCAGCTTTGCGCGACGGATTGCGCCCGCGCGGGAATACCGGCTGCTTATGGCGGCGGCGGCGATTTGCGCTGTGATCGGGGTCACACTGCAATATATCGCCTTGTCGGGCATCGCCCAGATCGGGGTCAAGAAGTTCTCGAACGGTCTTTTCATGTGCTTTCCCTTTGTCGCGATAGGCTGTCTTTGCGGCCGCAGGGTTGCGCGGCTGGGGATGCAGGGACTGCCGCCGCGTTGGCTGGTACTGGCGCTGACCGGTGTCGGGGCGGCGCTTTTGATGGCAGAGGCGTGGTTTGTGCAGGCATGGCGCAGCGATCAGGTGATGCTGGATATTCCGGTCACCTCATATATCGCGGCGCCAGCACTGTTTCTGGCAGTGCTGGGAACGGCGATGCCGCGCCCTCCGATCCGGCTCGATCCGATTTCGGCGATGATCTATTTCATGCATGTGCTGGCGTTGCATCTTGCCCATGCGCTGGGGGTGCAGGGGCTGGCCGGGCTGATGGCCTTTGCCGTTGGCCTGCCGGCTCTGGCAGCACTGGTGCTGAGGCGTTTGCCGATCCGCGGTTTTGAAAAGGGCGGGCGGCCTGAACAGGGTGAACATGTCCACGCCAACCCGGCACCTTGAACCGGCGTCCTAGGCCCAGGGCTGCAGGAACTCTTGCGGGATCAGCAGATTGTGGCGGCCAAGGTTTTTGACGTCACGCTCGCCGCAAAGGGCCATGGTTACGTCCAGTTCCTTGCGGATGACCTCAAGCGCGGCGGTGACGCCTGCCTCGCCCATGGCGCCCAGCCCATAGATAAAGGCGCGCCCGATATAGGTGGCATGGGCCCCCAATGCCAGCGCCTTGAGCACGTCCTGACCCGAGCGGATGCCGCTGTCGAGATGGATCTCGATCTGGTCACCGACCGCCTTGACGATCTCGGGCAGCATCCGGATGGAACTGACCGCACCGTCAAGTTGCCGCCCGCCGTGGTTGCTGATGATGATTGCATCGGCCCCGAAACCGGCGGCCATACGGGCGTCCTCGGGGTCATTGATCCCCTTAAGGATCAGCTTGCCGCCCCAGAGGTCGCGGATGCGCGCGATCTTGTCCCAATCAAGCTGTGGGTCGAACTGTTCGGCCGTCCAGGCAACGAGAGAGGACGGATCGCCCACGCCCTTGGCATGGCCGACGATATTGCCAAAGAAACGCCGCTTGGTGCGCAGCATCTCAAGCCCCCAGCGCCATTTCGTCGCGAGATCCAGCATGACCGGCAGGGTCAGGCGCGGTGGGGCAGAAAGGCCGTTCTTAAGATCTTTGTGCCGCTGGCCGAGGATCTGAAGGTCCAGCGTCAGAACCAGCGCCGAGCAATTGGCGCGTCTGGCCCGTTCGATAATCGCCTCAAGGAACTCCTGGTCGCGCATGACATAAAGCTGAAACCAGAAGGGGGCCCGGATCGCCTCGGCCACATCTTCGAGCGAACAGATCGACATCGTGGAAAGCGTGAAGGGCACACCAAAAGCCTTGGCTGCACGCGCCGCCTTGATCTCGCCATCGGCGCTTTGCATGCCGGTCATCCCGACCGGGGCAAGGGCCACAGGCATGGCAACCTTTTGCCCGGCCATGGTGCTTTCGGTGGTTCGTCCGGTCATGTCCACCGCGACGCGCTGGCGCAGTCTGATGCGCTGAAAATCCGCCGAGTTCTCGCGGAAGGTGCCTTCGGTATAGCTGCCGCTTTCCGCGTAATCGTAGAACATCCGCGGTACGCGGCGGCGGTAGATGGCCTTAAGATCATCTATGCAGGTGATGACCGGCATCGGGCTCTCCTTAGTTCGGCGGGCAATTGGGGCTGCCCTCGGGGCAGTCGGCGGAAAGCGATTGCTGCGACAAAGCGCGGGCGCGTGCACGCAGCGCGTCGGCCCGGCGTTGCAGATCGGCGTCATTGGCAACGGGTGTGACCCCGGCGCGACCGGCAAGGGCCTGACTGCGCGCGTTCAGCGCGTCGCTGACCGATGTGGGGTCGCGGGCAGCATCGGCGGCGTGGCCGGGCAGGGCAGGTGGGGCAAGCACCTGATCCGTGGGCATCAGCTTGGGATAGTCGTCCCCGCCATCGCCGCATCCTGCCAGCATCGCCAATGCAAGCGCGCCCCAGATCCGCACCATCCCATACCCCCGCCGATTCATGGGCGGGACCATAGGCCCGCAGGGGCGGCAGGGGCAAGATGCGCTCTTTCCTTGGCGGCCCGCGCCGCCTAGAAGGCGGCATGGCAAGAACGCAGGGCTCGAAGGCAGAGATTACCGGACCCTTGATCCGCGATACGGCGCGCAGGCTGTTTGCGCGCCATGGCTATGCTGCGGTTTCGATGCGCCAGATCGCGGCCGGGGTCGGGGTGCAGGTTGGTGCGCTTTACGCCTATACGGCGGACAAACAGGCGCTGCTGGCTGATCTGCTGCGCGTCCATATGGAAGAGCTGCTGGCCGCCTGGCAGGACGACCCCGCGCGGCCGGCGCTTGAGCGGCTCGAGTCCTTTCTGCGTTTTCATATCCAGACCAGTCTTGAGCGGCCCGAGGCTGTGTTCCTGTCCTATATGGAGCTGCGCAACCTGACGCCCGGGAACCGGGCCGAGATTGCCGCCTTGCGCCGTCGTTATGAGGATGCGCTTGAGGCGATCCTGATCGCCGGAGAGGCCGAAGGCGTGATGACGGTGCCCGATACGCGGCTGGCAACCATGGCTCTGATCGCCATGCTGACCGGCGTGACCAACTGGTATCGTGAGGGTGGGCGCCTGGATCAGGAACGGGTCGTTGAGGTCTATTGGGACCTCGTGCGCGGGGCCGTGGGTGCGAATCCCCTTTTCAATTGGCAGTCCTGATCCGATATAGAAGGGCATGAGCCTGCCGCCCCAGTTCCTCGATGAGATCCGTGCCCGCGTGCCTTTGTCACGCGTGATCGGCCGTAAGGTCGTCTGGGATCTGCGTCGCTCGAACCAGGCCAAGGGGGACTGGTGGGCACCTTGTCCGTTCCACGGCGAAAAGACTCCGTCCTTTCACGTCGATGATCAAAAGGGCTTTTACTACTGCTTTGGCTGCCATGCTAAAGGCGACGCGCTGACCTTTCTTCGCGAGGCCGAAGGTATGGGCTTTATCGAAGCGGTTGAATTCCTGGCCGCCGAGGCCGGCCTGCCCATGCCCGAACGCGACCAGCGCGCCGTGCAGCGTGCCGACCGGCGTAGCGAACTGGTCGAGGTGATGGAGCAGGCGGCGCGCTGGTTCCGCATGCAGCTAAGCACCGGCACAGCGGAACCGGCCCGTGCCTATCTGGCGCGTCGCGGCCTTGACGAGGCTGCCTGCGAACGCTTTGGCATTGGCTTTGCCCCCGACCAGCGACAGGGGCTTTTCAAAGCCCTTCGTTCAAAAGGGATTTCTGAACAGCTGATTGTTGAGGCCGGGCTTGCCGCCAAGCCTGATGATGGCGGCGCGCCTTTTGACCGCTTCCGGGGTCGCATCACCTTTCCGATCCGTGACGGGCGTGGGCGCTGTATCGCCTTTGGCGGCCGGGCGATGGATCCAAATGCGCGGGCGAAATACCTCAACAGCCCCGAGACGCCGCTGTTTGACAAAGGGCGCAACCTTTACAACATCGGCCCGGCGCGGGCGGCGGTGGCCAAGGGCAAGCCGCTGGTCGTGGCCGAAGGTTATATGGATGTCATCGCGCTGGTCCGCGCAGGGTTCGAGGGTGCGGTTGCCCCGCTGGGCACCGCGATCACCGAGGATCAGTTGCGGCTGATGTGGCGCATCTCGCCCGAGCCGGTCATCGCCCTTGATGGTGATGAGGCGGGCTTGCGCGCGGCGATACGGCTGATTGACCTGGCGCTGCCGATGACGGGGCCGGGGCAGGCGCTGCGCTTTGCCTTTCTGCCGCAGGGGCTGGACCCGGATGACCTGATCCGCGCCAAGGGCGCCAGCGCCATGGCCGCCATTCTGGATGAGGCGCGACCGCTGGTCGATCTGCTTTGGCGGCGCGAGACCGAGGGGCGGGTTTTCGACAGTCCCGAACGGCGCGCGGCACTTGATAAGACCTTGGCCGAGGCGGTCGGCAGGATCCCGGACAAGGATACCCGCGACCATTACCATTCAGTCCTGCGCAACCTGAAATGGGAGCTTTTCGGCCCTCGCCGGCGCGATGCCGCGCAAACGGCCCGCACGCCGCGTGATAATTGGCGCGGACGTGGTGCCCGTTTCCAGCCCGAGGCGCCGACGCCTCCGACCAGGGCTTCGCGCCTGTCGTCCGGTGATCTGGACGAGCAGGACGCCGAAGGGCTGATCGAGGCAATGGTGCTGGCTATCTGCGCAACCCATCCCGAACTGATCAGTACTGTCGAATCCCGGCTTGAGCGGCTTGAGCCGCAAGATGCTGACCGGGCTGCGCTGATACATGATCTGTTGTCGGGCACGCAATCGCAGGCGGGGCAGCGCGCCCTTGAAAGCATCATGGCCGACCCCCATGTGAAGACGGCTCCAGCCATCCTGCGCCCGCATGACGGCGATGCTGCTGCGGGTATTCTTGCCAATGCCCTGGACCGGATCGAGGCGCGGCGTGCTGTGCGCGAAGAAATCGCCCGCGCCGAGGCCGAGATCGAAGGGCTGGCAGATGAGGGGCTGACCTGGCGCGTGGCGCAATCCACCCGTGCAAGGCAGCAGGCCGACCATCCTTCGCTGGCCGACCTTTCGGATCTGGGCGAGGACAGCGACGCCTATCGGGCTATTCTCGATGCGGCGCTGAAAAACGAGATCTGGCGCAAACCGCGCCGCTGACCGGCGCGAATCACTTGCGCCGAATCACTTGGCCGGTTCCGGGCTGCGGGCTTTGAATCGCTCGCGATTCGGGCTAAGACCGACCGATCAGCCGATCCCGATTCGCTGATTCGCGAATCACCGCTTCAAGGGAGCCAGCATGGCAGCCAACGACGACGACCAGAAGCCCGACGCCAAGGATGACGATCATTCGCTGGACATGTCGCAGGCCGCGGTCAAGCGCATGATCGCCGAAGGGCGTGAGCGCGGCTATATCACCTACGACCAGTTGAACGCCGTCCTGCCGCCCGAACAGGTCAGTTCTGACCAGATCGAGGACGTGATGTCCATGCTGTCCGAAATGGATATCCGCGTGGTCGAAAACGACGAAGAGGCCGAAGAGGCCGAGACCGGCGGCGAGCTGACCGTTGCCGGCTCGACCTCGCGTGAGCTGGCCGTCGCCACGACCGAGACGGAAAAGCTGGACCGGACCGACGACCCGGTGCGCATGTATCTGCGCGAGATGGGCTCGGTCGAGCTGTTGTCGCGTGAGGGCGAGATCGCCATCGCCAAACGGATCGAGGCTGGCCGCAATACGATGATCGCCGGGCTTTGCGAAAGCCCGCTGACCTTCAAGGCCATCACCATGTGGCGGCAAGAGCTTCTGGAAGAGGCGATCTTGCTGCGCGACGTGATTGATCTTGAGACGACCTTCGGCCGCTCGATGGATGAAGAGGGCGAAGAGGAAGAGGTCCTTCCGACCGCTACGCGTACTGCCGGCACTGCCGCCACCCGCGACGAAGAAGAGCTCGACGCCGACGGCAACCCGATGAGCCGCAGCGACGACGAAGAGGACGAGGACGACGGTCAGAACCTGTCGCTTGCCGCCATGGAGGCTTCGCTGAAGCCCAAGGTGCTTGAGACGCTGGAAGCCATTGCCCGCGGCTATGAAGAGCTGTCGCACATGCAGGATAACCGCATGTCGGCGACGCTGAACGAGGACGGGACTTTCTCGGCCGCGCAGGAATCGGCCTATCAGGAGCTGCGCTCGCGTATCGTTGCGCTGGTGAATGAGCTGCACCTGCACAATAACCGTATCGAGGCGCTGGTTGACCAGATCTACGGTATCAACCGCCGGATCGTGACCATCGACTCGAATATGGTAAAACTGGCCGATGCCGCGCGTATCAACCGGCGCGAGTTCATCGACGCTTATCGCGGCAGCGAACTTGATCCGACCTGGGTTGACCGCATGATGCAGAACAAGGGCCGCGGCTGGCAGGCGCTGTTCGACAAATCCCGCACTCAGGTCGAAAACCTGCGCGGCGAAATGGCCATGGTCGGCCAGCACGTCGGTGTCGATATCGAGGAATTCCGCCGCATCGTCTCGCAGGTTCAGCGCGGCGAAAAGGAATCGCGTCAGGCCAAAAAGGAAATGGTCGAGGCGAACCTGCGGCTGGTGATCTCGATTGCCAAGAAATACACGAACAGGGGCTTGCAATTCCTTGATCTTATTCAGGAAGGCAACATCGGTCTGATGAAGGCCGTGGATAAGTTCGAGTATCGCCGCGGCTATAAGTTCTCGACCTATGCGACCTGGTGGATCCGGCAGGCAATCACCCGCTCGATCGCGGACCAGGCGCGCACCATCCGTATCCCGGTGCATATGATCGAGACGATCAACAAGCTGGTGCGCACTGGTCGCCAGATGTTGCATGAGATCGGCCGCGAGCCCACGCCCGAGGAACTGGCCGACAAGCTGCAGATGCCGTTGGAAAAGGTTCGCAAGGTGATGAAAATCGCCAAAGAGCCAATCAGCCTTGAAACTCCGATCGGGGACGAAGAGGACAGCCAGCTTGGTGATTTCATCGAGGACAAGAACGCCGTCCTGCCGCTGGATTCCGCCATTCAGGAAAACCTCAAGGAGACCACGACCCGGGTTCTGGCCAGCCTGACCCCGCGTGAGGAACGGGTTTTGCGGATGCGTTTCGGTATCGGTATGAACACCGACCACACGCTGGAAGAGGTCGGCCAACAGTTCAGCGTGACCCGCGAACGGATCCGCCAGATCGAGGCCAAGGCTCTGCGCAAGCTCAAACACCCCAGCCGGTCGCGCAAGCTGCGCAGCTTCCTCGACCAGTAAGCGGTCAGGACAACGGAAAAGGCCGCGCCCTGTCATGGGCGCGGCCTTTGGCGTTTCTGGTCCGGGTCAGCCGTGCTTTTCGATCCAGTTCACGAAGGAATCGACAAAGCCGCGCAGGAACTTGTCTGTCTTTTCGTCGGTGATGGTGCCGTCGGCGGCATAGGCTTCGGGATGCCATTGGATATAGGCCTCGGGGGTGCTCATCATCACCATGCCTACATGAACCATATCGCTTTTCAGCCGTGCCTGCGCCATGGCTGCGCCGATCACGCCGGGTGAGGTGCCGGTCACCGCCGCCGGTTTGCCCTTCCACGAATTCTGCCCGTATGGCCGGGTGCCCCAATCCAGCGCGTTCTTGATGACGCCCGGATAGGTGCGGTTGTATTCCGGCGTCAGCGCCAGCACGGCGTCCGAATGCTCGGCCCGGTCCTTAAGGCGCAGCACGGACTGGGGCGGATCGGCCCACAGATCCTCGTTGTAATGGGGCAGGTCTCCGATATGCAGCAAATGGAATTGCAGTCGGCCTTCGGCCAGTTTCTCAAGGACTTTCATCAGCTTGTGGTTGAGCGACTCTTTGCGGAGCGAGCCAACCATAACGGCAACGGACTTGACCATTCCCGACCTCCTCTTGTGCCTTTCCAGGCTAAGCTAGGAGCGTATTCGCCCTGTGGAAAGAGGGTCCCACACTTGCATTCTTGGGGAAAAAGGTGAACAGTCGCCGACAAGCGGCGCATGACCGCGCACCGGAAAGGCACGGCATCCGATGGGCGAGGCGGAAAAAATCCAGACATGGCTGGCGGATGCAGGCAATTTGCGACTGCTCCTGATCGGGGTGCTGGTCATTTTGGCCTTTGCGCTTTTTTCGCTTTGGCGGGCCAGACGTTCGGCGGATGAGGCGGCGGCGCAAGCTGCCCGGCGCGAGGCGGAATTGCTTGCACGCATTGAGGCCGAATCGGGCGAATTGCGAACGCAACTTCAGGCTGTCAGCCGGTTTGAGGCGCAGACCGAGGTCCAGAGCCAGCGCCTGCAAGAGCTGATGGAAGAGCGGGATGAGTTGATCGACGCTCTGCATGGCGAACGGCAGACGATTGCGCGGCTGGAGCGTGAATTGGCCGAAACCCGGCTTGCTGCGCAAAAGGACCGTGAGGCGGCCGAACGTGACATCGCCACCCTGCGAGAGTTGCGCGAAGAGATGACCGGCCAGTTTCGCCTGCTTGCGACCGAGACCCTGAAATCTCAGGGTAGTGAGATGCAAAAAACGCATGGCGAACAGCTGTCGGCGCTGCTGACCCCATTCCGCGAGCAGGTGCACCGGTTCCAGACCGAGCTTCAGGCCCGCAACAAGGCCACCGACGAGGAACGCGCCCGCCTGCGCGAACAGATCGAATATCTGCACAAACGTTCCGAAGAGATCTCGCGCGAGGCGGTGGCGCTGACCCGCGCGCTTAAGGGTGACAGCCAGAAGCGTGGTGCCTGGGGTGAGATGATCCTTGAACGGATCCTTGAGGACTCAGGTCTGATCGCCGGCACTCATTACGAAACGCAGGTCAGCCACCGCGATGCCGATGGCAAGCTGTGGCGGCCGGACGTAATCGTAAAAATGCCGCAGAAAAAGCTGTTGGTGATCGACAGCAAAGTGTCGCTCAATGCCTATGAAGAGGCGGTGAACACTGAGGATATGCCGACGCGCGAGGCTGCCTTGCGCCGCCATGTCGCGGCCGTCCGCACCCATGTCGCAAGCCTTGCGGCCAAGGGGTATCAGGCGCTGGATCAGGGCTCGGTTGATTATGTGCTGATGTTCATTCCGGTCGAAGGTGCTTTCTCTGAGGCGTTGCGCGTCGATCCGGATCTTGCGCGTTACGCGATGGAAAACCGCGTCGGTCTGGCCACGCCGACGACGCTGATGCTGACCCTGCGTACCGTTGATCACATCTGGACGGTCGAGCGGCGTGAAACGAATGCCATGCAGATCGCCGCCCGTGCCGGTCAGCTTTACGACAAGCTGCACGGGTTCGTTTCCTCGATCGAAGAGGTCGGCGCGGCGCTGGAGCGGGCGCAGAAAAGCCACGCCACCGCCATGGACCGGCTGACGCGCGGTCCCGGCAACGTCATCCGTCAGGCCGAGATGCTGCGCGAATTGGGCGCGCGCACCCAAAAACGCATCGGGCTGGACCATGACGGCCCGGCGCCACTGATCGAGGCACCCGGCGAGGCGGCGGAATGAGCGCGACCCGCTTTGCCATCCGCACCCACGGGCCGGCCTGCTATGAATTCACTGCCAAGGTCGCAGCCTGGCTGCGCGCGCTTGGGGCAGGGGACGGGGTGGTGACGCTGTTCGTACGCCACACCTCATGTTCACTGCTTATTCAAGAGAACGCCGACCCCGATGTTCAGCGCGATCTGCTGGCTTGGCTTGAGCGTATCGCGCCTTCGGCCGATCATCCCTCAATGGATTATCTGACGCATCGTGCCGAGGGACCGGATGATATGCCAGCCCATCTTAAGGCCGCGATCCTGCCAGTCAGCTTGCAGGTCCCGGTCGCACACGGCCGGATGGAGCTTGGCATCTGGCAGGGGATTTATCTTGTCGAACATCGCGCCCGCCCGCACCTGCGTGAAGTGGCGGCGCATTTTCAGGCAGGGTAAGAGCGTTATTTCAAACAGGGCCAGACAGGTGCCCGGGCGATGGGAAAACCCTTTTCCTGACGGTCCGGATATGGAAACCTGTAATCTGGACGACAGGGATTCACAGGGCAGGGCATGGCCTCAGGAAACCGATCTCAGACGGCTCAGGGCCTTACCCTGATTACGCCTCCGTTTGCCTATGCGGTGTTGGTTCTGGCCGCGCCGCTGCTGACCATTCTGGCTTATTCCTTTTTCAAGGATGGCTATCTGACGGTAATCCGTGAATTTACGCTGGAAAATTACAGCACCGTCTGGGCGGACCCGATCTTTCATCGCATCATGCTGCGTTCGCTGGTGGTGGCGGCGCTGGTGACGCTGGTCACTGTGGTGCTTGCCTTTCCGGTCGCCTATTTCCTGTCCTTTGTGGTCGCGCCGCAACGCAAGTCGATGTGGCTGTTTCTGATCACGATCCCGTTCTGGACCAGCTACCTGATCCGGGTTTTCCTGTGGAAGGTGATCCTTGGTTATAACGGTGTCATCAATTCGGGGCTCAAGACGCTGGGGATCATTGAGCAGCCGCTGACCTTTATCCTTTATAACGTCAATTCGATGGTGATCACGCTGGCGCATGCCTATGCCCCGTTTGCGATCCTGCCGATCTTTATCGCGCTGGAAAAGATCGACCGCTCGTTGCTGGAGGCCGGGCGCGATCTTGGCGAAAGCCGGGCCATGACCTTTTGGCGGGTGACCCTGCCGCTGGCGATGCCCGGGGTGGTGGCAGCGTCGCTGATCGTCTTTATCCCGACCATCGGCGATTACGTCACCCCGGCACTGATCGGCGGGGGCAAGATCCCGATGATCGCCAATATGATCCAGGCGCAGATGCTTGATCTCGACAACCGGCCGCTTGGCTCGGCGCTGGCGGTCACGGCCATGCTGATTGTCGCGCTGATCAGCCTGATCTTTCTTGCACTGAACTGGCGTTTCCTGAAGGTGCGGCAATGAAGGGCCGGGGCCTGCGCGCCTATGCGCTGATCTATCTGCTGTTTCTTTATGCGCCGATCCTGCTGTTGCCGATCTTTGCCTTTAACTCGGGTACGGTAATTGCTTTTCCGCTGCGCGGGATTACGACCGAATGGTTCGCACAGATGTGGGGCAATGCCTCGTTGCGTCGCGCACTGTTCAACTCGCTGACCATCGCGGTCAGCTCGTCGGTCCTTGCGACCTGCCTTGGCATTTTTGCCGCGCGGGCCTCGACCCGGTTCGAGTTCCCGGGCAAGGGGCCGATCATGGGCCTGATCATGCTGCCGCTGGTCCTGCCCGAGATCATCGTTTCGATCTCGCTTCTGGTTGTGCTCTTGTCGCTTGGGGTCAAGCTCAGCGTGCTGACGGTCATTATCGGCCATACGCTGATCTGCATGCCCTATGCGACGGTGATCTTGTCGACGGCCTTCAACTCGCTTGACCGTTCGCTGGAAGAAGCGGCCTATGATCTTGGCGAGACGCGCTGGAGCGCCTTTCGACTGGTGATCCTGCCGCTGGTCATGCCGGGCATCATCTCATCGCTGCTGATGAGCTTTACGATCAGCCTTGATGAATTCATCATCGCCTTTTTCCTCGCCGGGAATGAACCGACGCTGCCGACCTATATCTTCAGCCAGCTGCGATTCCCCAAGCAGATTCCGGCGATCATGGCCCTGGGCACGGTCCTGGTGCTTTTGTCGGTCGTGTTGCTGACCATCGCCGAATATTTCCGCCGCCGTGGTATTGCCCGGACCGGCGCCAAGGATACCGGAGGCTTCCTGTGACCACCCCGAAAAGCTCCACCGCCCATCGCGCCTCTGTAGCCGGCGCGAAGCCGATGATCGAATGCCGGGGGGTGCAGAAACATTATGGCGATTATCATGCGCTGCGGGGGATCGACCTGACCATTCGTGCAGGCGAATTCTTTTCGCTGCTTGGCCCCTCGGGCTGTGGCAAGACCACGCTTTTGCGCACAATTGCGGGTTTTGAGGATATTTCCTCAGGCGCGGTGCTGATTGATGGGCAGGACATGGAGGGCGTGCCCGCAAACCGCCGCCCGACAAACATGGTCTTTCAGTCCTATGCGATCTTTCCCCATCTGACTGTCGCCGAGAATGTGGGTTTCGGGCTGCGCCGTGATCCCCGCTCGCGCACTGAGAAGGCCGCTGCGGTCGAAGAGGCGCTAGAGATGGTCGGCCTGAAAGGATATGGTGCGCGCGCGAGCCACGCGCTTTCCGGCGGGCAGCGTCAGCGGGTGGCGCTGGCACGGGCGCTGATCCTTAAGCCCAAGGTGCTGCTGCTTGACGAGCCGCTTTCGGCGCTGGATCGCAAGATGCGCGAGCAGATGCAGGTCGAGTTGATCAAGCTGCAGCGTCAGGTCGGCATCACCTTTGTCCTTGTCACCCATGACCAGGAAGAGGCGCTGGTCATGTCTGACCGTATCGCCGTCATGTTCGAGGGCCAGATCGCCCAGCTTGACGGGCCCGAGGCGCTTTACGCCCGTCCGACCAGCCGCCGGGTCGCGAATTTCATCGGGGTGATGAACTTTCTGCCGGCGCGGGTGCTGGGTGAAACCGCCGATGCAGTGCAGATCGAGGCCCCGGGACTGGGGCGGGTCGATATTCCCATGGCGAATGTCAGCCGTGCCGATCCGGGGGATGAGGGCCCTTCGGTCGGGTTCCGGCCCGAGGCGGTGTCTCTGATCGCCCCTGGGGCTCAGGGGGCAAATCGCGTTGCCGAAGGGGTGATCGACGAGGTCGTCTATTACGGGGACATGACCTATTACGACGTCCGTCTGGATGGATCTGGCAGCTTTGACGGCAAGGCCCGCCCGGTCCGAATCGCCATGCGAAACGTTTTTGGCCGCGAGGTCCAGGATGTCGGGACCCGCGCGAATGTGAGCTGGTCCCCCGGGTCTCTGGTGCTTTTCCGCTGAATCTCTTTTTCTGAAAGCGGCAATCCGCCGACGCGATTTGCGGCCGGTTTCGGCGCGTGCCACAACTTGGGCACAACACAACCAACGGAGATCAAGATGATCGCACGTTTCGCAACCGTGTCCGCTCTGGCCCTGGGCCTGTCCGCTGGCATCGCGCTGGCGCAAGAAGCTGCCCCGGCCGCCCCGGAGGCACCTGCTGCCATCCCGGGCCAGGACGCCGGTGCTGCTTATGAAAGCGCGCGCAACCAGCTGGGTGTGCTGAGCTATTGCCAGGAAAAAGGCTATATCGACGGCAAGGCTGTCGAGGTTCAGACCAAACTGCTGGCGATGATCCCGGCCGGTGACACCGCCAAGGGCGACGCCGCCGAAGCCAAAGGCAAAGAAGGCACCGTGTCGGCCATGGGTGTCGAGCGTTCGCTGTCGGACGCCGCCAAGGAACAGAACACCACCGAAGAGGCGCTCTGCAAGCAAATGGACGGCCTGCTGCAGCAACTCGCGTCGCAGGTTCCGGCCTGATCTTGCTGGAATGACAGGAAAGGGGGGCAGTCGCTCGCCCTCCGCCTCTGGCCGGTCCCTTCGGGCCGGCCATTTTCATTTCCGGGGATTACAACGGGGGCAGGCTTGCCTGCACCTTTTTGGTCAGTGCACCCCGCACCAACCGGTACGAGTGGCGGATGCGATGCGCCAGCTCATCTGGGGCCGAATCAAGCGGCATCGCCACCCAGCTGCGGTGCATATAGGGCGCCCGGTCAGCGACCCCGGTCTCGATCAGGAATTCGGCAACCTCGATACTGTCGGTCTTGACCGAAACATGGGTGCCGACCGCACCGGTCAGGGCAAAGATCTTGCCCGCCACCTTCCAGCAGTCATGGCCGCCACCCCAAGGGTCGGACCATTCGGCCCCGGGCTGTGCGGCACAGATTTCATTGACCAGATCTCGGCTCATGAAATGAGTTTTGCAGCCTCTCTTGGCAGAGGCAAGGCAATGGTTTAAGGCGGGCGCATGAAGGCAGGAACCGCCACTATCCGTTGCACCATTACCGGCTGAAATTTCAGGCGGGCGGTTCATGGTGACCTGACGACGCCCGCAAAGGGGAAGTCATGGTCGAAATCAGGCTGACGAACACCAGAACACGCCGAAAAGAGCTTTTTCGGCCTATAGATGCGCAGAATGTGCGCCTGTATCTGTGCGGCCCGACAGTCTATGACCGCGCGCATCTGGGTAATGCCCGGCCGGTGGTGGTGATCGACGTTCTGGTGCGGCTTTTGCGCCACGCTTATGGCACGGATCACGTGACCTATGTGCGCAACTTCACCGATGTTGATGACAAGATCAACGCGACCGCTCTGGCTCGCAAAGAGGCTGGCGCGCCCGGTACTTTGGAAGAGCTGATCCGCGAGCGCACGCATGAGACAATCGGCTGGTATCACGCCGATATGGACGCGCTTGGCGCACTGCGTCCGGATCATGAACCGCGCGCGACGGATTACATCGGCGAGATGGTCCTGATGATCGAGACGCTGATCAAGGGCGGTCATGCTTATGCGCGGGACGGGCATGTGCTGTTCCGGGTGCGCAGCTTTGCTGATTACGGCCAGCTCTCGGGGCGCTCGGTTGATGATATGATCGCCGGGGCACGGGTCGAGGTCGCGCCCTTTAAAGAAGATCCGATGGATTTCGTCCTGTGGAAGCCGTCGGACGATGATCTGCCGGGCTGGGACAGCCCCTGGGGACGTGGGCGGCCGGGCTGGCATATCGAATGCTCGGCCATGTCCTATGAGCTTTTGGGGGAAAGCTTTGACATCCATGCCGGTGGGATCGACCTGCAATTCCCCCATCATGAGAATGAGATCGCGCAAAGCTGCTGCGCCCATCCGCATGGCGATTTTGCCCGTGTCTGGCTGCATAATGAGATGTTGCAGGTCGAAGGCAGGAAAATGTCCAAGAGCTTGGGCAATTTCTTTACCGTCCGCGATCTGCTGGATCAGGGCATCCCGGGTGAGGTGATCCGCTTTGTCCTGCTGTCGACCCATTATCGCAAACCGATGGACTGGACTGCCGAAAAGGCCCGCGAGGCCGAGGCAGTTCTGCGTCGCTGGCGCGGGCTTGTCGCGGGGATCGACCCCGCGCCCAGCCCGGCCCCCGCTGTCATCGCCGCGCTTGCTGATGACCTTAATACCGCGGGGGCAATTGCGGCCTTGCACGAGCTTGCAGGTCGGGGCGACGGCCCGGGCTTGCTGGCAGGGGCGCAGATGCTGGGTCTTTTGACCGATGAACTGGGCGATTGGATTACCTCTGGCCCTGACCTTTCGGACCTTGCCGAGCGTATGACCGCGCTGCGTGCCGAGGCCAAGGCCAGCAAGGACTTCTCGGCGGTCGATGCGCTCAAGCAAAGCCTGATTGCTGCGGGGGTCGAGGTCCGCATGGGTCCCTTGGGGGTCGAGCTTTTGCCCGGCCCGGATTTTGACGCAGCAAAACTGCCGCAATGACCGATCAGCCAGCCAAAGGGGTTGCCCCGATGACGCGCCAGCGCCTTTACATCTATGACACCACGCTTCGCGACGGGCAGCAGACCCAGGGCGTGCAATTCTCGGCGGCAGAAAAGGCCGAGATCGCGCAGATGCTGGACCGGCTGGGCGTCGACTACATCGAGGGCGGCTGGCCGGGCGCCAATCCGACTGACAGCGACTTCTTTGCCCAGGCTCCTGCGACCCGCGCGATCATGACCGCCTTTGGCATGACCAAGCGTGCCGGACGCTCGGCCGAGAATGATGATGTGCTGGCGGCGGTGATGAATGCGGGCACGCGGGCGGTCTGTCTTGTCGGCAAGACCCACCCCTTTCACGTCCGCGAGGCGCTGGGAATCTCGCTTGAAGATAACCTCGACAATATCCGCGCCTCGGTTGCGCATGTTGTGGCGGCTGGCCGCGAGGCGCTGTTTGACGCCGAACATTTCTTTGATGGCTACGCGGATGACCCGGACTATACCCTGGCCTGCCTGCGGGCGGCGCTTGAGGCCGGGGCGCGCTGGATCGTGCTTTGCGACACGAATGGCGGCACTTTGCCTGACCGGGTCGGGCAGGTGACGCGCGCCGTTATCGCCGCCGGGATTCCCGGTGAACGGCTTGGCATCCATTGCCACGATGATACCGGAAATGCCGTTGCCTGCACGCTGGCCGCCATCGACGCCGGTGCGCGGCAGGTGCAGGGAACGCTGAACGGTCTGGGCGAGCGTTGTGGCAATGCAAGCCTGACCAGCATCATTCCGACGCTTCTGCTGAAAGAACCCTATCGTTCGGTGCTGGAAACGGGTGTCTCGGTCGAGGGGCTGGCCGGGCTGACCCGTCTTTCACGCCGTCTGGACGAAATCCTGAACCGCCCGCCTGCGCGGCCCGCGCCCTATGTCGGCACCTCGGCATTTGCCCATAAGGCCGGGCTGCATGCCAGCGCCATCCTGAAAAACCCAGCGACTTATGAGCATGTCGATCCCGCGACCGTCGGGAACGAGCGGATCATCCCCATGTCGAACCAGGCTGGGCAATCGAACCTGCGCGCCCGTCTTGCTGATGCCGGTATCGAGGTTGGCCGTGACGATCCGGCCCTGGCCCGCATCCTGGATATGGTCAAGATGCGTGAAGACGCCGGCTATGCCTATGACGGCGCGCAGGCGAGTTTTGAGCTGCTGGCCCTGTCGGAACTGGGGCGGATGCAGCATTACTTTACCGTTGAGCGTTACCGCGTCACGGTCGAGCGGCGGCGCAACGCCCTTGGCAAGCGCATATCGGTGTCCGAGGCGGTGGTTGTTGTCCAGATCGGCGGTGCGCGCATGCTTTCGGTCAGTGAAAGCGTCGATGCGGAGGGGCATGACCGCGGCCCGGTGAACGCGCTATGGCGCGCGCTGGCCAAGGATCTTGGCCCCTATCAGTCGGCCATCGACGACATGCATCTGGTCGATTTCCGCGTCCGTATCACCGGAGAGGGGGTCGAGGCGACAACGCGTGTCATCATCGACAGTGCCGATGCCCATGGCAACCGCTGGTCGACTGTCGGTGTCTCGCCGAATATCGTCGATGCCAGCTTTGAGGCGCTGGTTGATGCCATCCGCTGGAAACTGATCCGTGACGGGGTCGCGCCGGCATGAGCTTGCAGGACTGTGCCGCCGCGCTGCGCGATCACGACCCCGACCGCTTTGGCATTTGCCTGATGGCCCCAGCCAAAGCGCGGCCTGGGCTGATGACGCTTTATGCGCTGAACCTTGAGCTTGCGCGGGCGCCGCTCGCCTCGAATGAACCGCTGATCGCCGAAATGCGCCTGCAATGGTGGATCGAGCGGCTTGAGGATATCGGTGCAGGCAAGCCGCAATCGCATGAGCTGCTTACCCCTTTGGCCGAGGCTTGGGGGCCGCGCGCCGCTGCTTTTGCCGCTCTCGCCGGGGCACGTCGCCGTGATGCTGCGCGCGAGCCGCTTGAGGGTCCCGAGGCAGTCGCTGCTTATGTTCGTGATACGACGGTGGCATTGGCCTTGTTTGCTGCCGAGGCCCTGAATGGCACCATCGCTGATCCTGCCGCGACGGCAGAGGGGCGTATCATCGCCGCGCAGGCCGAGGGCGTGGGCCTTGCCCATTGGCTTGCTGCGCTGCCTGCTCTGCAGGGGTTGGGACTTGGGCTTTGGGACCCGTCGCCGCAGGTGCTGGCGCAGATTGCTGCCAGGGCCCGAAAGAAACTGGCCGAGGCCAAGGCGCAACGCCGCCAGTTGCCGCGCATCCTTGCCCCGGTCCTGTTCCCCGGCGCTGGTCTGCGTGCAGTTCTTGACGCGGCGCCGAAGGGGATTGAGGCTTTGGCCAGTGCCGTGCCGTCTGAGTTCCGTCGCCGGTTTACGCTTGGCGCGTTTTCTCTGACCCATCGCTGGTGGATATGAAAAGGGCGGCCGTGACAGCCGCCCCTTTGCATTCCACGGTGGGTCACAGTCTTAGCTGCGCAGGATGGACTTGCCAGCGTATTCTGCCGCAGCACCCAGCATTTCCTCAATACGGATCAGTTGGTTATATTTCGCCAGCCGGTCCGAACGGGCCAGCGAGCCGGTCTTGATCTGGCCGCAATTCGTCGCCACGGCAAGATCGGCAATGGTTGCATCCTCGGTCTCGCCCGAGCGGTGCGACATCACCGAAGTATAGCGCGCGCGGTCGGCCATGCGCACCGCGTCCAGAGTCTCGGTCAGGGTGCCGATCTGGTTCACCTTGACCAGAAGTGAGTTGCCGCAGCCCTTGGCAATGCCTTCGGCCAGACGGGCCGGGTTGGTCACGAACAGGTCGTCGCCGACCAGCTGCACGCGCTTGCCCAGCGTATCGGTCAGAAGCTTCCAGCCTTCCCAGTCGTCCTCGGCGCAGCCGTCCTCGATCGACAGGATCGGGTAATCGTTGCACAGAGCTTCCAGGTAGGCGACGTTTTCGGCCGGGGTCAGGGACTTACCCTCACCGGTCATCTCGTACTTGCCGCCTTTGAAATATTCGGTCGAGGCACAGTCCAGCGCCAGCATGATGTCATCGCCGGGCTTGTAGCCGGCCTTTTCGATGGCTTTCAGGATGAAATCCAGCGCATCACGGGTGCTGCTGAGGTTCGGGGCGAACCCACCTTCATCGCCGACGCCGGTGGCGAGGCCGGCAGCCGACAGTTCCTTTTTCAGCGTGTGGAAAACTTCCGAGCCCATGCGGACAGCGTCGCGGATGTTCTCTGCCGCGACCGGCATGATCATGAATTCCTGAATGTCGATCGGGTTGTCGGCATGTTCGCCGCCATTAATGATATTCATCATCGGGACGGGCAGGATGCGGGCATTGGTGCCGCCGACATAGCGGTAAAGCGGCTGGGCGCTTGCTTCGGCCGCGGCCTTGGCCACCGCCAGCGATACGCCAAGGATCGCATTCGCGCCAAGCCGCCCCTTGTTCGGGGTGCCGTCGAGTTCAATCATCATGCGGTCGATGGCAACCTGTTCGGTTGCATCCTCGCCGGTCAGGTTCTCGGCGATCTCGCCATTGACGGCGGCCACGGCCTCGAGCACGCCTTTGCCCATATAGCGGGACTTGTCGCCGTCGCGTTTTTCAACCGCTTCATGAGCACCGGTCGAGGCGCCCGAGGGCACTGCTGCCCGGCCCATGGTGCCGTCTTCCAGCGTGACATCGACCTCGACTGTCGGGTTACCCCGGCTGTCCAGAATCTCGCGCGCGAAAATGTCGATGATGGCCGTCATGTCTGCGTCCCTCTTCCTGACGAGTTTGGGCGTTGTTTAGCCCACAGGGATCGGGCGGGAAAGCATCATTCTGCGCCTGCGACACCATCCTCGCCCGGAATGCGAGAGGTGATCCGGGCCGGATGATAGCCGCGCGGCACCTCTTCGTGGACATTGATGGCCAGATCGGCCCAGACCGGCAGGTGGTCCGAGGCCTGCCGCGCGGTCTCATTGTCAAGAACGCCGCAGTCAAGCACCTCGATACTGCGCGAGACGGCAAAACGATCATAGCGCAGACGCGGAAAGGGTGCAGGCCAGCTGGGACCCGGGGTGACGATGCGCAGCGCCTCAAGCGCCTCAAGCCCGCGCGAATCGTGCCATTCGTTAAAATCCCCGGTCAGAACCATGCGGTCATGGCCGATGCGACGGGCCTGAGCGATGATGCGTGACAGCTGCGCCCGCCGGGATGAGCGGATCAGCCCCAGATGAACCGCGACCACCGTCAGCCCCGGCAGGCGCAGCACCAGCGCGCCTCGTGGCTCGATCCCGGGCAGGGGCAGGCGGCGGATCTCGGCCTTGTCGCGCAACTCGGGGCGCAACAGGATGGTCTGTCCGTGCCAGCCCAGTGAATTCTCACCCGTGCCGATAAAAGGGGCCGGCACCATCCCCGTCGTTTTTTCGATCAGTGCCCGGGGCAGGGCCTCGGGGCGGGCGCCAAAACGGAAATCCACCTCTTGCAGGGCGATGACGTCGGCCTGCAGCTCTTCGATAACGCGCAGATTACGTTCGGGGGCATGCGGGCCGGTCATGCCGCGGCATTTGTGCAGGTTATAGCTGGCGAGTCTTATGTGGTCAGAACTTCTGGGCATGGGCCTTTCGCTGCTGGTCAGGTGCCGCAGAAGGTGCGGTGAACGATCTCTTCGGGGCGCGGGGCCTGGGCGTAATCACCCCAGTCCGGCCGATCCTCATATGGCGCGCAAAGTGCTGCCTCAAGCGCGTGGAAGGGCGCGTAATCGCCTTCGCGTGCGGAGGCAATCACCTCTTCGATGCGGTGGTTGCGCGGAATGCGGCGCGGGTTGGCCCGGCCCATGATCTGGGGGGCGTCGGCCAGATTACGTATGCGCGCGTGCCAATCCTTGGCCCATGCGTCAAAAGACGTTGGGTCTGCAAACTCCGCCCGTGCGCTGCCATCCGACAGGCCTGCAAAGACCCGGGTGAAGTCGGCCTCATCAGCGGCCATCAGGGTCAAAAGCCCCTCGATCAGCACCCGATCCCCGGTTCGCGGGGTCGAAATGCCAAGCTTGGCCGCAAAGCGCGCAAGCCATTCGGCCTGATATATTTCCGGAAAACTGTGGACGATGCGTGTCGCCTCGGCGATGGAAGCATCATCGTTGCCCATCAATGGCACAAGGCAACTGGCCAGTTGGGCAAGGTTCCAGACCGCAATCTTTGGCTGCTCGCTCCAGGCATAGCGTCCATAGGCGTCGATCGAGCTAAAGACCTTGTCCGGATGATAGCCATCCATAAAGGCACAGGGACCATAATCGATCGTCTCGCCTGAAACCGACATATTGTCGGTGTTCATCACCCCATGGATAAAGCCAAGCGCCATCCAGCCGGCGATGGTGGCTGCCTGCCGTCGAACCACAAGCTCAAGCAAGTCGCCGGCGTTTGCGGCCTGCGGGTAATGGCGGGCGATGACATGTTTGGTCAGCAGCTCCAACCGCTCACGATCCCCGCGTGCAGCGTAGAATTCAAATGTGCCGACGCGGATATGGCTAGAGGCGATGCGGGTCAGCACTGCGCCGGGTAGCAGGGTTTCGCGGATTACTGTCTCACCCGTTGTGACGGCGGCAAGCGCCCGCGTTGTCGGGATACCGACGGCGGCCATGAATTCGCTGACCAGATATTCCCGCAGGACAGGGCCTAGCCACGCCCGCCCGTCACCGCGCCGCGAAAAGGGCGTCGGCCCCGCCCCCTTGAGCTGGATGTCAAAACGCGCGCCATCGGGGGCCACAACCTCGCCCAGAAGGACTGCGCGCCCGTCACCAAGCTGGGGCACGAAACCGCCGAACTGATGGCCGGCATAGGCCTGGGCAATCGGCTCGGCCCCTTTGGGCAGGTCGTTTCCGGCAAGTATGGCGATGCCTGCGGGGCTTGCCAGCCACTCGGCGTCAAGCCCAAGACGCTCTGCGAGCGGCCGGTTCAGCGCGATCAGCCTGGGATCGCGCACCGGGGTTGGCCGGGTACGGGTAAAGAACCCCTCGGGCAGTCGGGCATAGCTGTTGTCAAAGTGGATCATCGCGGCCCTCCTTGCCCCACATTATCTATATCCGATTGCCAAAAAGTTAAGGGCGGAACAGATTCAATGTGTCACGCTGGCCGAGAACAGGTTCACGATGACGACACCGGCAACGATCATGGACAGCCCGATCACCGCCGGCAGATCCAGTTTCTGCCCAAAGATGACCAGACCAATCATTGAGACAAGGACGATGCCGAGCCCGCTCCAGATCGCATAGGCGATGCCCAGTGGCATGGCGCGCAGGACCAGCGACAGAAAATAGAATGAGCCCGCATAGCAGATCCCCATCAATATCGTCGGCAGGGGGCGGGTGAACTGCTGGCTGTGTTGCAGGCAGGTGGTGCCCACGACCTCAAGTGCAATGGCGGCGATAAGCGTGGCATAGGTCAGGATCGGCATGGGGACTCCAATCATTGGTCGCGCCCATCTAGCCTTGGCGCGAAGCAAAAGTCACGCTGCCCTTGAACCAGTTGCGTCAAGCGCGTATCCCACCCTCTGCCTGATATTTTCCGCAAGGATGACGCCCGTGAAATTCCTCGATCTCGCCAAGGTCTATGTCCGCTCGGGCGGCGGAGGCGCGGGCTGCGTTTCCTTTCGCCGTGAGAAATTCATCGAATACGGCGGGCCAGATGGTGGCGACGGCGGCAATGGTGGCGATGTCTGGGCCGAGGCGGTCGAGGGGCTGAACACCCTGATCGACTTTCGCTTTCAGCAGCATTTCTTTGCCAAGTCGGGCGGTCATGGCATGGGTGCGCAGCGCACAGGGGCCTCGGGCGATGATATTGTGCTGCGCGTGCCGGTCGGGACCGAGATCCTGGAGGAGGATCAGGAGACGGTGATCGCCGACCTGACCGCGCCCGGCCAGCGTGTGCTGCTTGCCAAGGGTGGCAATGGCGGCTTTGGCAACCTGCATTTCAAAAGCTCGACCAACCGCGCGCCTCGCCACGCCAATCCCGGCCAGCCGGGGATCGAGCGGACGCTGTGGCTGCGGCTTAAGCTTATTGCCGATGCCGGGCTGCTGGGACTGCCCAATGCGGGGAAATCGACTTTCCTTGCCGCTGTGTCGAACGCGCGGCCCAAGATCGCGGATTATCCGTTTACGACGCTGCACCCAAACCTTGGTGTGGTCGGCGTTGACGGGCATGAATTCGTCATGGCCGATATCCCGGGCCTGATCGAAGGTGCATCCGAGGGCAGGGGGCTTGGTGACCAGTTCCTTGGCCATGTCGAACGTTCGCGCGTGCTTTTGCATCTTGTCGATGGCACGGCCGAGGATGTCGCGCAGGATGCTCGTATCATCCTGACCGAGCTTGCCGCCTATTCTCCTGCGCTGGCTGAAAAGCCCCGGGTGACCGCGCTGAACAAGATTGATGCGCTGGATCCCGACAGCCTCGCCGAGCGCAAGGCGGCACTGGAAGCTGAGATCGGCGGGCCGGTGATGCTGATGTCCGGCGTTTCACGCGAAGGCGTGACCGATGTCTTGCGGGCGCTTTGGTCCGGGATAGCGCCGTCGCGCAAACCCGCCGGGGATGAGGAAGACAAGCCGTGGCAGCCATGAGGCCGCAACTTGTCCGCGCGCAGCGGCTGGTGATCAAGATAGGCTCGGCGCTTCTGGTGGACGCAGATGGTCTGCGTCAGTCTTGGCTGCGCGCGCTTTGCGATGACGTGGCCGAGGCGCGGGCGCGGGGGACCGATGTGGTGCTGGTTTCCTCTGGCGCAATCGCACTGGGACGGCAGGTGCTGGGCCTGCCTGCCGGGCCGCTGCGGGTCGAACAGTCGCAGGCCGCCGCCGCGGTCGGTCAGATCAAACTGGCCCGCGCCTATGAAGAGGCGTTGGCGCCGCATGGGGTCAAAACCGCGCAACTGCTGGTGACGCTGGACGACACGACCGACCGGCGGCGATATCTTAACAGCCGGGCCACGATGCAGACGCTGCTGGGGCTGGGCGTGGTGCCAATCGTGAACGAGAACGACACGGTTGCCACCGACGAAATCCGCTTTGGCGATAACGACCGGCTGGCGGCGCAGATCGCAGTCACCTGCGGTGCTGATCAGCTGTTGCTGCTTTCGGATGTGGACGGGCTTTATACCGCCAATCCCAAGACTGACCCGGATGCGCGCCACCTGCCGGTGATCAGCCAGATCACGCCCGAGATCGAGGCAATGGCCGGAGACCCGATTTCCGGCGTCAGCAAAGGCGGCATGAAGACCAAGCTGATGGCGGCGCGTACCGCCGTTGCCGGGGGTTGTGCCATGGCGATTGCCGAAGGCTGGGTGCTAAAGCCGCTGTCGGCGGTGGCGAACGGGGCCCGGACGACATGGTTCCTGCCCGATACCGACCCACAGGCCGCCCGCAAACGCTGGATTGCGGCGATGAAGCCCAAAGGCGAGATCACCGTTGATGACGGCGCGGCGCGGGCGCTGGGGCAGGGAAAATCACTACTGCCTGCCGGGGTGACTGCTGTCTCGGGGCGCTTTGGGCGCGGCGATCCGGTGGTCGTTCTGGACGGTCGCGGGGCGCGGCTGGCAGTCGGGCTGGTGCGCTATGCCTCGACCGAGGCGCGCGCCATCGCCGGGCACCGCAGCGACGAGATTGAAAGCATCCTTGGCTATCCTGGCCGCGCGGCGCTGATCCATCGCGACGATATGGTGATCTAATCCCTGGCTTTGACCAAAGATATGAAACGCCAGTCCGCTCGGGCTGGCGTTTTTCCTTATTCGATTGCCCGGGGACGGGCCACGGCGCGGCGGCGCTGTGAAAGGCCGCGGATATGGGACATGCGGACTGCATTCGGCCCCGGCTGCGGCAGGCTCAGCACTGTCTCGCGCAGCATGGCTATCCCGTCCTCGCTGCGGGTGGGCAGGGCCGAGGCGGGGATAGATTCACCGATCGTGACGCGGAAGGGCTGGCTTGCCTTGTTCAGCACCTCGTTGAACAGCGTCACGTCGCGCAGGGTCGGATGGATCGCGTCCAGCAGATAAAAGAGAGCCGAGTTCCGCGCCCGTATCTTCAGCGGGATGATAGGGGCGTCGAACTTGCGCGCGATCATGGCTGCGCTGGCCATCCACGGGCGCTCATGCAGGCTGAGGCCCTGACGCTTGGCCAGCCTCCCCGAGGGAAAAATCAGCCCGATCCGTCCCCGCTCAAGCGCGGTGCGGGTGTAATCCATGGTCATGCGGGTCTTGGCATGTGAGCGTTTTTCGACCCGCCATTCGACTGGTGCGATCAGGCTGTCAAATTGCGGCAGGATGCGCAGGATGTCGTGGTTGGCGTAGACGAACAGATCGTCCCTGACCGCCGAAATCACCGCATTCAGCACGATGCCGTCAGCAATCCCCGTGGGGTGGTTTGAGACGATCAGCGCCGGTCCCGTGGCCGGGATATGCTCAAGCCCCTCGACCCGCAGATCGCGCAGGATCAGGCTGGCGAGGCGGCGCATGATCTCGTCGGTGGGCAGGTCGCGGTATTCGGCCGCCAGATCCAGCGTGCGCGGATAGCGCAGCAGCCACATCAGTACCTGCCGGGCCAGCGCATGGTGCCGGCGACCCGAAAAAAGCCATGGCGCCCGCTCGGCTATCAGCGGATCAAGACGCAGTTTCATGTCCTCGCGGGCATCCATAAAGGCAGTATTGCCGTGCCTCCGGGATCCCCGCAAGAGTGGTTTGCGCATGCTCAGGCACCACCGGCAAGGATGCGCGTAACCATCTCGGATGTATTGCGCGACAGCCCTTTCATGGCGGCAAGACGACCAAGCGCCGCCTTGGCATGGGCCTGACGGTCAGCGTCATAGCGCGTCCAGGTCTCGAAGGCCGAGCACATGCGCGCAGTCGTCTGGGGGTTCACCGGATCAAGCCGCATCAGCCAGTCTACGGTGAAGGCATAGCCCGAACCATCGGCGGCGTGGAAAGCCGCATGGTTCGCGCAAAGTCCGCTGATCAGCGCGCGGAAGCGGTTGGGGTTTTTCCAGTCGAAATCTGCCCGTTCTGCCAGATCGCGCGCCCGCGCAACCGCCTGATCGGGGGTGGCACGCAGGGGCTGGACCATGAACCATTTGTCCATGACCAGCCGGTTGGAACCAAACTCTTGTGCAAAGGCGGCCAGAGCCTCGGTATCTTTGCCCGCAGCGATCAGGCACTCCAGCGCGCCCTGCCGCTCGGTCATGTTTGAGGCACTGTTGAATAGTACTTGCGCCCGCGCCGCGCCGTCAATGCGCGTCAAAAGGCCAAGGCAGGCCAGTCGCAGGCTGCGCCGCCCCGCGCCCTCGGCATCGGGGCGATAGGGGCCCGGGGTCTCCATCGCATCATAAAGCCGCGCCAGCTCTGCCTCATGGGCGGTGGCGATGTCTTGGGCCAGAGCCTCGCGTGCGGTGCGGATTGCGTCGGGATCGGGTACCCCGCCGCGGGCGGCGATGGTGGTCGCGATCTCTTCCTCGCCCGGCAGCGACAGGCACAGGGCGGCAAAGGCGGGGTCGGCCGCAGCATCGGTCAGAAGGCCGCCGATTGCCTGTCCGAACTCGGCCCCGCCGGTCCCGGAAGTGGCGCGAAAGATCAGGGCGTCCAGCGCCAGATCATGTCCCGCCTGCCAGCGCGCATAAGGGTCGGTGTCATGGGCAAGCAGGAGCGCCTGCTCATCTGCGGTGATCTCTCGGGCTACAGTCACCGGGGCGGAAAAACCGCGCAAAAGCGAGACCACCGGCCGCGCCCCGAGCCCGTCGAAGGTAAAGCTCTGACTGGCCTCGGTCATTTCCAGCACCGTGGTCGGCAGCACCTCATCGCCATTCGGGCCGATAAGGCCAAGCGCGATGGGTATGACACGTGGCGGCTTTTGTGGCTGGCCGGGGGTCGGCGCGGTTTCTTGCCGGAAATGCAGGGTCAGGCGGCCGTCCTGCCAGTCCTCGGACAGGGTCAGGCGCGGCGTGCCTGCGTCGGTATACCAGCGTTTGAACTGGGTAAGGTCGCGGCCGGTCGCATCTTCAAAGACCTTGATCCAGTCCTCGATCGTGCAGGCCTGACCGTCGTGGCGGATGAAATAAAGGTCCAGCGCCTTGCGATAGCCGTCCTCGCCCACCAGCCGCTTGAGCATACCGATGACCTCGGCGCCCTTTTCATAGACGGTGGCGGTGTAGAAGTTGTTGATTTCCTGATAATTGTCCGGGCGCGGCGGATGGGCCAGCGGCCCCGCATCCTCGCGGAACTGGCGTGCCCGCAGGGTCTGCACGTCATGAATGCGTTTGACCGCCGCCGAGCGCATATCGCTGGTGAACTGCTGATCGCGAAAGACCGTCAGACCCTCTTTCAGGCACAGCTGGAACCAGTCGCGGCAGGTGATGCGATTGCCGGTCCAGTTGTGGAAATATTCATGGCCGATCACGCCCTCGATACGCTCGTAATCGCCATCAGTCGCGGTTTCCGCACTGGCAAGGACGAGCTTGGAGTTAAAGATGTTCAGCCCCTTGTTCTCCATCGCGCCCATGTTGAAGTCATCGACTGCGACAAGGTTGAACACGTCCAGATCATATTCGCGACCGTAAGTCTCTTCGTCCCATTTCATCGACCGGATAAGCGATTCCATGGCATAGCCCGCACGGTCCTGATCGCCCGGCCGCACCCAGACATTCAGTTCGACCTTACGACCCGACATGGTGGTGAAACTGTCGGGAATGGCGACCAGATCACCCGCGACCAGCGCAAACAGATAGGCAGGCTTAGGCCACGGGTCGTGCCAGACCGCCTCGCCTTGCCCGCGCGAGACCGGGTTGCCATTCGACAGCAGCACCGGCTTGTCCGAGCGGATGGTGACGCGAAAGGGCGCCATCACATCGGGTCGGTCGGGATACCAGGTGATGTGGCGGAAACCTTCGGCCTCGCATTGCGTGCAGAACATGCCCCCGGAAAGATAAAGCCCCTCAAGAGCGGTGTTCATCTCGGGGTCAATCTCGACCTCGGCTGCAAAGGTAAAGCTGTCGGGCAGGGCAGAGGCCGGGACAACCAGACGCTCGTCATCCTTGCTGATCAGGGACAGGTCCAGCGGCTTGCCGTCAATCGCCAGCGATTGCGTCCTCAGCCCCGCGCCGTCCAGCACCAGATCACCCGGACCCTTGCGGCGAAAGTCGATCTGGGATCGGACACGGGTACCCTTTGGGGCCAGATCGAACTCCAGCCGGGTCTCGGCAATCTCGAAGGGATATGGGCGCCAGTCGGCAAGATATTGCGTGACGGTCATGAGAACACCTTGATGGGCAGGTGAAAAAAATTGGCAAGGCAGGGAACTTGCGCGGAACACAAGTGTTAGTCGCAGGACAGCCGGGTCGCAAGCCGGGGCCGCGCCCCCTATCGCCCAGCCAGATGAAAAACCAGAAGAGCGAGGAGCCCGCAATGGCCAATTACGATCCTAACGACCCGAAGCGGACCGAAGGCATTGACCCGCAAAGTCCGGCCGCAGCGCCCGAAACCTATGTCGAGCCGGTAGAGCGCCGGGCCTCGCCGCTGCCGCTGATCATCGGCATCCTGCTGGCGCTGGCGATCGCCTATTTTGCGCTGCAGTATTTCATGAACCGTGACCAGCCCGCCACCACCGGCGAGGATCCGGCCGTCACGACCACGGAACCGGCTGACAGCAGCACCACCGAACCGGCTGCGACTGGCACCACGACCGAACCGGCCACGACGATGGAAGAGCCGGCCGCGACCGAGCCCGCCGCCACTGAACCCGCCGCCACCGAGCCGGTCACGGATGCCGCCGCCGATGCGGCTAACGATGCGGCAGAAGCCGCCGGCAACGCTGCTGACGCTGCGGCTGATGCAGCCAATGACGCAGCCGCTGCTGCCGGCAATGCCGCTGATGCGGTCGGCTCGGCTGTGAATGAGGCGGTCGAGGATGCCACTAATGCCGCCAGCGACGCTGCGGCTGCCGCGCAGGACGCTGCTGAAAGCGCCGCCGACGCCGCAAGCGAGGCGATGCAGGACGCCGGTCAGGCCCTTGATGACGCGATCAGCGTCGAGGAACCGGCCCCGACCACGCCGCCGGCTGCTGGTACGGAAACCACCACTCCGCCCGCGAACTGATCGCAGGTTGACAGATATGCTCCGCCGTCCGGACTCCCGGGCGGCGGATTTTCAATTTTTGCGAAACACAGAGTTTTCGATTTATTAAAAGTCGCCCCGGTTGAATAAGCGGGGCGTTTCGCATACCACGGTGCACCAAACCAGCCGGACATGATAGTAGTAAGGGGAAGTGCCATGGGTCGCGTGGAAAAAGCAGGATTGCGGGTAGACGAGACGCTTGCTGCCTTCATCAACGAGCGTGCGCTGCCCGGCAGCGGGGTTGAGCCGCGCCGGTTCTGGGAAGGGCTTTCGACCCTGCTTCATGAATTTGGTCCGCGTAACCGCGCACTTTTGGAAAAGCGTGATGCGCTGCAATCGCAAATCGACAGCTGGCATGCCTCTAATCGTGGCAAACCGGTCGATGCCGGGGCCTATCGCGATTTCCTGACCGAGATCGGCTATCTGGTTCCCGAAGGCGAGGATTTCCAGATTGAGACATCCGTCACCGACCCGGAATTTGCCAATGTCGCCGGGCCGCAGCTCGTGGTGCCGATCACCAATGCGCGCTATGCGCTGAACGCTGCTAATGCCCGCTGGGGCAGCCTTTATGATGCGCTTTACGGCACCGACGCGCTTGGCGATCTGCCCCGGGGCAAAGGCTATGACGCCGAACGTGGTGGCCGTGTGATCGCCTGGGGGCGCAATTTCCTTGATGAGGCAGCGCCGCTTGCCTCGGGTTCGTGGAACGATATCGACGCGCTTTCGGTCAGGGACGGCGCGCTGGTTCCGGCACTGCGCGATAGTGCGAAATTTGCAGGCCATAACGGCGATGCGGCGCAGCCTTCGGATGTTTTCCTGAAAAACAACGGCCTGTTTATCCGTATCGTGATCGATCCCTCGACTCCGGTTGGCAGGCAGGACCGGGCTGGTATCTCGGATATCGTGATTGAATCGGCGCTGTCGGCGATTATGGATTGCGAAGATTCGGTCGCCTGCGTCGATGGTGAGGACAAGGCGCTTGCCTATTCCAACTGGCTTGGCCTCATGGACGGCACCCTGACCGAAGAGGTTGAAAAAGGCGGCAAGACCTTCATCCGCCGCCTGAACCCGGATGTCAGCTTTACGGCGCCCGACGGCTCATGCGTGACGCATAAGGGCAGGGCGCTGATGCTGGTGCGTAACGTTGGCCATCTGATGACCACGCCCGCCGTGCTCGACCGTGAAGGAAATGAGGTCTACGAGGGCCTGCTTGACGCGATGGTAACCGCGCTTTGCGCGAAACGCGATCTTGACCGCAAGGAAGGGGTCAGGAACTCGGTCACCCAGTCGATCTATGTGGTCAAACCCAAGATGCACGGCCCCGAAGAGGTCGCCTTTGCCTGCGAGATTTTTGATTTCGTCGAGGACACGCTTGGCCTGCCGCGCCATACCGTCAAGCTGGGCATCATGGACGAAGAGCGTCGCACCTCGGCCAATCTCAAGGAATGCATCCGTGCTGCCAGGCACCGCGTGGCCTTCATCAACACGGGTTTCCTTGATCGTACCGGGGATGAGATTCACACCTCGATCGAGGCGGGCGCAATGCTGGCCAAGGGTGAGATGAAATCGCAACCCTGGATCTCGGCCTATGAGGATCGCAACGTTGACATCGGTCTGGCCTGCGGCCTTTCGGGCAAAGCGCAGATCGGCAAAGGCATGTGGGCGATCCCTGACCGGATGGCCGACATGCTGGAACAAAAGATCGCCCATCCGATGGCTGGCGCGAATACCGCATGGGTGCCCAGCCCGACCGCCGCGACTCTGCACGCGACCCATTATCACAAGGTCGACGTTTTTGCCCGTCAGGCACAGATCGCTGCGGCGCGCCGTCCCGCCCGGCTGGAGGATCTGCTGACCATCCCGCTGGCCGGTGGCCGCAACTACAGCGAGGCCGAGATCACCCGCGAGCTGGAGAACAACTGTCAGGGTATCCTCGGCTATGTCGTGCGCTGGATCGATCAGGGCGTCGGCTGCTCGAAGGTTCCGGATATCAACGATGTCGGCCTGATGGAGGATCGCGCCACGCTGCGGATTTCGGCCCAGTCGCTGGCGAACTGGCTGCATCACGGCCTGGTCAGCGACAGCCAGGTCATGGACACTTTCCGCAAGATGGCCGTTGTGGTGGACCGTCAGAACGAAGGTGACCCGGCCTATGTGCCAATGGCGCCGGGCTATGACGGGGTGGCCTTTCAGGCGGCCTGTGATCTGGTGTTTCTGGGCCGGGTTCAGCCCTCGGGCTATACCGAGCCGGTTCTGCACGCCCGGCGCTTGCAGGCCAAGGCCGAACAGAAAAGCCGCGCAGCCTGATCGCGCCTGACAATCTGGCCGCCACTCTGGCATTTCTGCATTGGTTTTGGGCCAGGCAGGGTGCCAGGGTGGCTTTTTCATACCTTATGCGCGGGTATTTCCGGGCCCGATTGGTGGCCCCATGTGGTGAAATTGCCGTGGCCGGGCGGCGTAATAGTTGGGATTGCGACTGTGACGCGGCGTAATATTTCGGGAAAGCACCGAACGTCACGCCCTTGTGAAAGATTATTGCGCTCTGCTATGGGGGACGCTGAAAGTCGCTAACAGGGGAGATCGCCTGGTGAAGATCGGCGCTTTGAAGGAGAGTTACGAGGGGGAGGCGCGGGTTTCTGTCACGCCTTCTTCTGCGGTCCATCTGCAGAAGCTGGGCCATGAGGTCCATGTCGAATCGGGGGCTGGCGTACGCGCGGGCTTTTCCGATGCGGCCTATGAGGCGGCGGGCGTCACCGTCCAGCCCAATGCGGCGGCGCTGATCGGCGCGGTCGATGTGGTGGTCAAGGTCCGCGCCCCGAGCGAGGGCGAGCTGCGGCAAATGCGGCGCAGTCAGACGCTGATCTCGCATTTCTGGCCCGCACAGAACCCGGATCTTTTGGAACTGGCGCGCGAACAGGGCGTCACAGCCATCGCCATGGATATGGTGCCGCGCATCTCGCGCGCGCAAAAGATGGATGCGCTGTCCTCGATGGCCAATATCGCCGGCTACCGCGCGGTGATCGAGGCGGCGAACAACTTTGGCCGCTTCTTCACCGGTCAGGTGACGGCAGCGGGCAAGGTTCCTCCGGCCAAGGTTCTGGTCGTCGGTGCCGGTGTCGCGGGTCTTGCCGCCATTGGCGCGGCAGTCAGCCTTGGCGCGCAGGTCTATGCGTTCGACGTCCGTCCCGAAGTGGCCGAACAGATCGAATCCATGGGCGCGGAATTCGTCTATCTGGACTTTCAGGACCAGACCCAGGATGGTGCTGTGACCGGTGGTTATGCCGCGCCTTCCTCGCCCGAGTTCCGCGAGAAACAGCTTGAGAAGTTCCGCGAACTTGCGCCCGATATGGACATCGTCATCACCACGGCGCTGATCCCGGGCCGCGACGCACCCAAGCTGTGGACCGGGGACATGGTCGCCGCGATGAAGAACGGCTCGGTCATCATCGACCTTGCTGCCGAACGTGGCGGCAACTGCGACCTGACCGTACCCGATGAGCGTGTCGTCACCGAAAACGGCGTCATCATCATCGGCTATACCGATTTCCCGTCGCGCATGGGCGCGCAGGCGTCCGAGCTTTACGGCAACAACATCCGTCACATGCTGACGGACCTGACGCCGGGCAAGGATGGTATCATCGTCCAGAACATGGAGGATGACGTGATCCGGGGCGCCACCGTCACCTTTGACGGGGATGTGACCTGGCCTCCGCCGCCCCCCAAGGTGCAGGCGATCGCAGCGGCCAAGCCGCGCGAAAAGGCCAGGGAACTGACGCCGGAAGAGAAACGCGAAAAAGAGCTGGCGGACTTCCGCGCGCAGACCCGCTCGCAGGTGACCATGCTGGTCGTCGGCGCGGTACTGATGCTGCTGGTCGGTGTTTTTGCCCCGGCAAGCTTCCTTTCGCACTTCATCGTTTTCGTGCTGTCGGTCTTTGTCGGCTTCCAGGTGATCTGGAACGTCAGCCATTCGCTGCACACGCCGTTGATGGCGATCACCAACGCCATTTCCTCGATCATCATCGTCGGTGCGCTGTTGCAGATCGGCTCGGGTGGTTGGCTGGTGGTGCTGCTTGCTGCGCTTTCGGTGCTGATGGCCGGGGTCAATATCTTTGGCGGCTTCCTGGTTACGCGCCGGATGCTTGCCATGTTCCAGAAGTCGTAAGGGAGAGGGGCGTATGGAATACGGATTCACCACCGCTGCCTATGTGGTCGCGGCTGTCCTGTTCATCTTGTCCCTGGGCGGGCTTTCGGGCCAGGAAAGCGCCAAGCGCGCGGTCTGGTACGGCATTGCCGCCATGGCGCTGGCGGTGGCCGCCACGCTGGTGGGGCCGGGCTATGGCAACTGGGGGCTGACGCTTGTCATGCTGGCCATCGGCGGTGCTGGTGGTTGGGTTGTCGCCAAGCGCGTGCAGATGACCGAGATGCCGCAGCTTGTCGCCGCCATGCACAGCCTCGTCGGTCTTGCCGCAGTGCTGATCGGCTTTAACGCCCAGTTCGAGCTGGGCCGCGTCCTGCGTGCCCGTGCTGCTGATGCGGCGGCGCAGTTTCATGGCTTTGCCGCGGTGCTGGCCCATAAGACCCCAGCCGAGATCGCCATGCTCAAGGTCGAGGTCGCGCTTGGCGTCTTTATCGGCGCGGTGACCTTTACCGGCTCGGTCGTTGCCTTTGGCAAGCTGGCGGGCAAGATCGACGGCAAGCCGAAAAAACTGCCGGGCGGTCATGCGCTGAACGCGGGTGCGGCGCTTTTGTCGCTGCTGGCGGTAATCCTTTACTGCACCGCCGGCGCACCGGTTCTGTGGCTGCTGCTGATCACGATCTTTGCGCTTTTCATCGGCTACCATCTGATCATGGGCATCGGCGGGGCGGATATGCCGGTGGTGGTTTCGATGCTGAACAGCTACTCGGGCTGGGCGGCGGCGGCGATCGGCTTTACGCTGGGCAATGACCTTTTGATCGTGGTCGGTGCTCTGGTCGGCTCGTCGGGTGCGATCCTGAGCTACATCATGTGCAAGGCGATGAACCGCAACTTTGTCAGCGTGATCCTGGGCGGCTTTGGCGGCGAAACGAGGCCGGCGATGGAGATCGAGGGCGAGCAGGTCGCCATTGATGCTGACGGTGTCGCAGCAGCTCTGAACGATGCTGATGAGATCATCATTGTTCCGGGCTACGGCATGGCAGTTGCTCAGGCCCAGCAATCGGTCAGTGAGCTGACCCGCAAGCTGCGCGCCAGGGGCAAGAACGTACGCTTTGCCATCCACCCGGTTGCGGGGCGTTTGCCGGGACATATGAACGTGCTGCTGGCCGAGGCCAAGGTCCCCTATGACATCGTGCTTGAGATGGACGAGATCAATGAGGACTTCCCCTCGACCGACGTGGTGATCGTGATCGGCTCGAACGACATCGTGAACCCAGCGGCACAAGAGGATCCCAACAGCCCCATCGCCGGTATGCCGGTTCTGGAGGTCTGGAAGGCCAAGCAGGTCTTTGTCAGCAAGCGCGGTCAGGGTACCGGCTATTCGGGCATCGAGAACCCTCTGTTCTATAAAGAGAACACCCGCATGTTCTATGGCGATGCCAAAAAATCCATCGACCAGCTTCTGCCACTCGTCGAGTGAGCGCAGAAAGAGGTCATATCCAATGGAAAAGGGCGGGTCATTGACCCGCCCTTTTCCATTTGTCCGCTACCCTATGGCGTCAATGGGCGCCCAGCATGGATTTCACCACATCGGCGGGCAGGACGGGATGCAGCGCCAGCTTGCGGATGCGGCGTCCCCTGGGCGGCAGTAACAGCACGCAGCGCGTGGCGATAGCGCGGGAGCGCGTGACGCAACACTCGGCTATCACCCCGGCGCACCAGCGCGAATGCAGATCAAAGCGCATGACGGTCTCGATTGCGCCCGGAACATAACCCTCTGTCTCGGCCGAATCGATCAGTGCATCGTGGATGAGAGGGGGCAGGTACATTGGACCGGGCACGTTGGGATCAACAATTTACGCCTCCTGTTAATCCCTTGCGCAGCCAAAGAATATATACCCTTTTGCACAGGTCTGCCATACGCGCCCTGCGCGTATGGCAGCGGCCCGCTTCGACCACTGGCGGAACGATCAGCACTTAGGGCGTGATCAGGATCGGAGTGCCGTCGCGGACCATGGCATAGATGTCCTCGATCTCGTCGTCGGTGACGGCGATGCAGCCTGCGGTCCAGTCAAGGCGCTGCTTGGAAAGGACGCGTCCTTCGGGGCCCTGACCGTGGATAAAGATGTCGCTGCCTGCGCTGCGCCCCAGCGCCGCGGCGCGGGCGGCGTCTTCTGTATTCGGATACGAGATCCCGACCGAGAGGTAATAGCGGCTGTCGGGGTTACGGCGGTCGATATAGTACAGCCCCTCGGGGGTTTTGCCGTCGCCCTCATACTGCTTATGGCCAATCGGCTCATTGCCAAGACCGATCCGGTAAGATTTGAGCACCGTGTTGCCGCTTAAAAGCTGCATCTGCCGCGCGCCCTTGTTGACCACGATTTGCGTGACCGGAGGTCCCGAATATGTCTTGAACTTGCTGGGCGCACAGGCGGCAATCCCCAGCAAGAGCACAAGCGCGACGATACGTCCTAACCAGCGAGCCATGCGTTCCTGTCCCTTGATCCCGAGTTTGTGCCATTTTGCCTTGCGCGCGGGCTTGCGGCAATGCGCGCAGCCTTCACGAAATCCTGATGGGTGCAGCCATGGCACGGCTGTTCTGCCAAAGCGGTGAAACCGCTCGCTTTCCTGTTGCGGGACGCAGAAGGCCGGCTAATCATGCGCTGATGGATGACGAAGACGAACACCCCCAGCGTTACGCCCTGGTCAATGAACTGCACGCCCGGCCCTCGCCGCGGCTTAAGGCGCCCTGCACAGCGGTCTATCTGGCGATCAAAGAGCCGCAGGATGCGGCCAACCGCGACCGGTCGCACGATGTCGCGCATCTGGCCGAGCTTTGCGCCCGCCACGGCGCGCCGCGCCCTGATACCAGTGCTGGCCATTATGCCGCGCAGCTGGGCCGGCATCAGCTGCGCTGGGAAAGCCATACCGAATTCGTAACCTATGCCGCCTTTGCGCCGGGCCTGCCACCCCGGCCCTTTGACCCTTCGGCGGGTGAGATTTTTCCACGCGACTGGCAGCACCACGCGCCGGGTAAGCGTATCGCTGCGGTGATGATTCAGGTCGACTTTCTGCCCGAGAATCCGGCCGATGTGCTGCCACGCCTTTCGGAATGGTTCGCAGCCGACAGCCTGGCCTCGGTCTGGGTGCTGGAAGAGGCGGCGGTCGTTGCTGGTGATTTCCGCATTGATCCGGCAGGGTGGATGCGCTTTGCGGTCTTTGTCAAACCGGGCACGCAATCGGGTCGCATCGGTCGTATCGTCCAGCGCCTGCTTGAGCTTGAGACCTACCGTGCCATGTCGATGCTGGGCCTTGGCCGGGCGCGTGACCTGACCGAACAGCTTAACGCGCTGGACCCCCAGCTTAACGCGATCGTGCAGGGGATGAGCGATGATAGCCGCCCCGCCGAAACGGTGTTGCACGACCTGTTGTCGGTCTCGTCCCGGCTGGAAAGCGCGGCGACCCAGCATGCGTTCCGTTTCGGAGCCAACGCGGCCTACGAGGCGATCGTCATGGACCGCGTTGCCTCGCTGCGCGAGACACGCTTTTTAGGTGGTCAGATGCTGAGCGAGTTCATGGCCCGTCGCTATCTGCCCGCCATGCGGACGGCCAAGTCAGCTGAAAACCGGCTGGCGGCGATGCTGGACCGCAGCGAACGAGCCGCCGAATTGCTGCGCACCCGTGTTGATGTCTGGCGCGGGGCCCAGAACCAGGAGCTGATGCAGCGAATGGATCGCCGCGCCGATCTGCAATTGCGGCTGCAACATACGGTCGAGGGGCTGTCAGTTGTGGCCATCAGCTATTATGCTGTTGGCCTGATGGGCTATGTTCTGACCCCCGTCGCCAAGGCGCTGCATGTGGACAAGGCGCTGCTGAGCGCGGGGCTGACGCCGGTCGTGATCCTGCTTGTCTGGATTGCCATGCGGCGCATCCGCGCCCGGCTGCATGACGGCGGGCATTGACGCCCACGCCCGCGAATATCCGAACAGAAGGAGCAGATTGATGAAACATGTCCTTTTCCTGGCCGATACGCGGATCGGAGGGCGGGTCTGATGGCAGGACAACTCAGCATGTATGGGCTTGCCCATTGCTCGACCTGCCAAAAGGCACAGGCCGAGCTGGAGGCCGCCGGTTGGCAGGTTGATTTCCGCGATGTCTCGAAAGCGCCGCTGTCCGATGACGAATGGAAAAAGATGATTGCCGAGTTTGGTGAAAAACTGGTGAACCGTGCCAGCCTGACCTGGCGCGGCATGTCCGAGGCCGAGCGTGCCGGCACCCCGCTGCAGATGCTTTCTGCCAAGCCTTCACTCATGAAACGTCCTGCGATCATCGAGGAGGACAAGCGCCTGCTTGGCTGGACCGCAAATGTAAAACGCGCATTGGGTGTGGCGGTCTAGGACCGCCGCGCCCGTGGTTCACTGCTGTTGCGGGGCGGCCTCGGCTGCGCCGCTGGCGGCTGGGGTGGGGGCAGGTGGCGCAGGTTCGGGCCGGTTGGCACGGGCACTGATCCGGGTCGTATATGCATCTTGCGGATCGTGACGCAGCACGGCCCGCGCACCACCCGCACGCAGCGCAGCAACCGTGCGACGATACTCTGCCTCGTCTAAAGCTCCGTCTGCGGACAGGCGCGCACCCATCCGGCGCAGCATTTCCGCGTGACGCCTAAGCGCGTCAGGGTCGGGATCAGGGCCAAGCAGCAGGCGGGCGCTTTCATCGGGCGCAGAGGTTGCCTCGCGCCAGCCCTTCATACTGGCACGCAGGAAGGCGGCCAGCCGTTCCTCGGCATCTTCGTTGGTAAGTGCGGATGAAAGGACGTAAAGCCCGTCCTCAAGCACTGCTGCGCCTTGCGCCTGCGGGTCAAGCTCGACCAGCCCGTCGCCCGGCACCGGATCGTCGCTAAGCGTGCTGATACAGGCGGCCTGCTTGTGGCTCAGCATCTCACTCCCAGGCCACTGAGAAAGCAGGCTTACCCCCGACAGGCTGTCATCGGGGATCAGGTTCAGCCGGTTCAGCCACGCCTGCAATGCATATTCCGTGCCGTGAAACCAGCTGCCGATGGTTTTGCCGCCCAGATCAGCTGCGCTGGTCACGCCTGTCTCGGCAAGGCAGGTCAGGCGCAGGGCCGGGCGGGCAAAGATCTGGCCGATATTAACCAGCGGCAGGCCGTTTTCGCGGGCAACCAGCGCGACAGGCATCCATTCCACCGCCAGATCGGCATTGCCCCGGGCGATACTTTCAAAGGGCGGCGCGTCATCGGCTGGCAGCAGCCGGACGGTCAGCCCCTCATCGGCGTAATACCCCCGTGCCTCGGCCAGCAGAAAGCCAGCAGAGGTGCTGGGGGACGTGCCGCGCAACTGCACCGTCAGCTCATCAGCCCCGGCCCCAAATGCGGCAAGGGCCTGTATCAGCACGGCCGGGATCAGCGATTTCATCATCCACCTCATCGCTGGCCATGGTTAGACGGCTGGCACCGGTGCCGCAAGCCGCCGGGATACACACGATACCGCGAGCCGGAATCAGTCGCGTGAATAGATATCCTCGTAGCGGACGATATCGTCTTCACCCAGATAGGCGCCGGTCTGAACCTCGATCAGCACCATTGGCACCTTGCCGGGGTTTTCGAGCCGGTGCACGGCGCCAAGGGGCACGTAGATCGACTGGTTTTCAGTCAGCAGGGTAACGGTGTCATCGACCGTGACCCGTGCCGTGCCCGAAACGACGATCCAGTGTTCGGACCGGTGGAAATGCGATTGCAGCGACAGGGATGCACCGGGGTTCACGACGATGCGCTTGACCTGAAAGCGGTCTGCCAGCGCCAGCGTCTCGAACCAGCCCCACGGGCGATGGTCGCGCTGGAACTGTTCAGCCTGACGCGCGCCCTTGTCCTTTAGCGCCGAAACGGCGCGACGCACCTCTTGCGCGCGGTCCATCCCGGCGACCAGAACCGCGTCTCGGGTGGCCACGACCATCACGTCCTTAAGGCCGATACCCACGACCTCCATCCCTTCGTCCTGCGCCCGCAAAAGAACGTTGTCACAGTCGATGGCGGTCGAATGGGCGTCGGTCACCGCGCCGCGCTCGGCGGGGTCATCGCGTTGGGTTTCGTGCCAGACGGCATCCCAGCCGCCAAGGTCGGACCAATGGCCCGAATAGCGTACCACCGAAAGGTTGTCGGCCTTTTCCAACACGGCATAGTCGACCGAAAGATCGGGCAGCCTGTCCCAGGGCTCGGGTGCCAGACGCAGAAAGCCAAGGTCAGTCTGTGCCTCGTTCAGCGCCGCCTGTACGGGTTCCAGATATTCGGGAGCATGTGCGCGGAACGCCTCGATCATGGTTTGCGCGGCAAACAGAAAGATGCCGGCGTTCCACAGATAATTGCCCTGAGCGATCATCCGCGCCGCATTCTCGGCATCGGGTTTTTCTACAAAGCGGCGCAAAAGCAGCGGCCCCTCGCCCTCACCCTCGGCCTCCATATAGCCGTAGCCGGTCTCGGGGCGGGTCGGCGCGATGCCAAAGGTCACGATGTGCCCTGCGCGGGCAGCGGGCAGGCCCAGATCGACGGCGCGGCCAAAGGCCTCGGCATCGGGGACGACATGGTCCGAGGGCGCGACCAGCAGGATTGCATCCGGGTCGTTTTCGACTGCGGCCAGCGCGGCGGCAAGGATCGCGGGGGCGGTGTTCTTGCCCGCGGGTTCGATCAGGATAGCCGCCGGAGTGACTCCGATCTGATCCAGCTGTTCAGCGACGATGAAACGGAAATCGGCGTTGGTCATCACCAGAGGGGCAGCGTAGCGCGGCCCTGACAGGCGGCGCGCCGAGGCCTGAAACAGGCTTTCTTCGCCCACCAGCGGTGCGAACTGCTTGGGAAAACTTTTGCGTGAGACGGGCCAGAGCCGGGTGCCCGAGCCTCCGGCCAGCAGAACAGGGGTGATCGTCATGCAAATCGCTCCATCGGCACGAGGCCGCTTTCATCCGTTCTCGTTATCTGCCCGCTCTCTTACCTGCGCAAGCTGCGCAAAACGACAGGAGTCCGGGCATTTGTGCCAGATAGCATGGCGCATCGGGGCGGACAAACCCGCACGGGCGGGTGTCTTAGTAGCCGCGCGCCCGATCCACGACATGCAAAAGCGGCGCGCCCCGCATGGCGCGCCGCAGGTTTTCGGCCACCACCGGCGAGGCGGTCGCGGGACGCGTCTCGGCCGCGACATGCGGTGTGACCGTGATCCCAGGATGTGCCCAAAAGGGATGTTCGGGCGGCAAAGGTTCGGTACGAAAGACGTCCAGCACCGCATGGCCGACCTGCCCCTGATCCAAGGCAGAGATCAACGCGGCCTCATCAATCAGGGTGCCGCGCCCGGCGTTGATGATCGTCGAGCCTCGGGGCAAGAGCGCGAGTCGCGCGGCATTCAAAAGATCGCGGGTCCCGGTCGTGTCGGGCAACAGGCTGACAAGGATTTCCGCCCGGGCCAGCACCTTGGGCAGGGCGGGACCGGCCAGAACCTCGATCCCGGGATGCGGACGGCCAGATTGCGACCAGCCGGTCACCCGAAAGCCCAACCCCGCCAGTGCGGTTGCGACCGCGCGGCCCAGCTCTCCCATCCCCAGCACCACAACGTTGCGATCACGGGCAAGGGGCGGGGTCTGGTCATGACGCCAGACACCGTCCTGTGCGTAGTGGTCCATGCCCAGATGCGCCCGCAACGCCCAGCCGGTGCAATAATCCGCCATGCCTTCGGCCAGCCCCGGATCCACCATCCGGCACAGGGGCTGCGTCAGGGTCGAATTTGCAACGATCCGCTCGACGCCCGCCCAAAGACTTTGCACCAGCCGGGCGCGGGTAAAGGGGCGAAAATCCAGCGCCTGGCCGCCTTCGGGGTAACCGGGGGCATAGATCAGCGCATCAAAACCGGCGGGGTCGCCCTCGCGCGCAAGCTCCATCTCGGGGCATGAGGCGCGAAGATGTGGCGCCCAAGGCTGCCAATAATGTGCAGGCGCAGCAAAGAGAACCTTCATCTTCTCAGCTCCGGGGACGGTGGACATGGGCCGATTGCACGATCCCAAAGGCCATGAGCAGGATCATCAGCGAGGTGCCGCCATAGCTGACCAGCGGCAGCGGCGAGCCTTTGGCGGGCAGCATCCCCATCACCGTCGCCATGTTGATCGAGAAATACAAAAAGAACGTTCCGGCGATGCCGATGGTCAACAGGCTGGCAAAGCGGTCGCGGTTGGTCAGCGCCGAATACATGCAAAAGCCAAGGATCAGCACATATAGCATCAGCAGGCTGAAGGCACCGACAAAGCCGAACTCTTCGGCCAGTGAGGTAAAGATAAAGTCCGTGTGCTTTTCGGGCAGAAAGTTCAGCCGAGACTGAGTGCCCTGCATAAAGCCCCGCCCAGACCACCCGCCAGACCCCAGCGCGATCTGCGCCTGGGCGATGTTATAGCCCGCCCCAAGAGGGTCTGACCCGGGATCAAGAAAGGTGTCGATACGCTTGAACTGATATTCATGCAGCAACTGCCAGTCGGTGCCGCGGCTTTCCATCACGGCGGTGACACCCGCCACGACGATGGCGATGACTGCCCCGAAATACCACAGGCTGACGCCGGCCGCGAACATGACAATACCGCCGCCCGCGATCAGCATGATCGAGGTGCCAAGGTCGGGCTGCATCAACACCAGCCCGGTCGGCAGCAGGATCAGGATCACCGGGATCAGCACCCAAAGCGGGCGCGAGACCTTTTCAACTGGCAGCCAGTCGTAATAGGCGGCAAGCGTCAGCACAAAGGCAACCTTGGTCAGCTCAGAGGGCTGAATGCGGATGGGACCCAGCACCAGCCAGCGTTGTGCCCCCATACCGACATGCCCCATCAGCTCGACGAGGATCAGCAGCAGCACACAGATCACGTAAGAAACGACCGAGATCGAGCGCCAGAACCAGATCGGCACAAAGGACAGCGCGAACATCGCGACCATGCCGATGGCAAAACGCTCCATCTGTGGGCCGGCCCAGCGGTCGATATCGCCGCCCGAGACGGAATAGAGCATCAGAAAGCCGATACAGCTGACGGCGGTGATCAGAAAGACCAGCGGCCAGTTCAGATGCAGGATCTTGCGCCAGCCGGTCGGTACCTGAACAACGTGATAATTCAGATAGCCCATGGCTCAGGCCCTCGCACGGCCCTCGCCCTTGCGGGCCGAGGGGGTCAGGCTCATACGCGACCAGATCTCCTGGACCTTGGCGCGTTCGGCCTCGGGATAGGCGGTCAGGGGGGGCAGCCCCCCAGCAAGTGCGAACAGCAGAATGTCGCGGGCGATGGGGGCGGCCACAGCTGAACCGCCGCCGCCGTGTTCGACCACGACGGAAACGGCATAGCGCGGCATCTCGTAAGGGGCGAAGCAGACGAACAGGGCGTGGTCGCGTCGGCTCCACGGCAACTGGTCGTTCGAGATCACGCCCCGCGCGCGCTCGGCGGCGGTGATGTTACGTACCTGGCTGGTGCCGGTCTTGCCCGCCATCCGCCACTCCGCAGCAAGAATACGGGCGCGCCTTGCGGTACCGCGGCTGCTGTTCATCACCGCATCCATACCTGCGCGGGCCGTGCGCAGATGCAGCGGGTTGATGTCGAGTTCCGGCCAGTCCGGCACCGCCTCGGCCTGACCATCAATGGCGCGGACAAGGCGCGGCGCGACAGCCCGGCCTGTCGCAACCCGCGCCGTCATCACCGCAAGCTGCAGCGGAGAGGCCAGCACATAACCCTGACCGATCGAGGCGTTAAGCGAGTCGCCGATCTGCCATTCCTGATCATAGCGCGCCCGTTTCCATGCCCGGTCGGGGGCGATGCCCTCTGCGATGGCGGACATGGGCAGATCGTGACGGACCCCGATCCCAAGCTTGCGTGCCATCGCGGCGATACGGTCGATGCCTACGCGCTGTGCCAGTTCGTAATAGTAAACGTCGCAGGAATGTTCGAGGCTGTGAACGGCGTCGATCATACCATGGCCGCCCCGGCTCCAGCAGTGGAAACGTCGCCCGGCGACCTGAACATAGCCCGGGCAATAAAAGCGCGTACCGGGGGTGATCACCCCTGCCTCTAGTCCGGCGAGCATCGTCACCATCTTGAAGGTCGAGCCGGGCGGATAGACACCCTGCACGGTTTTGTCGGCCAGCGGGCGGTGGTCATGCTCCATCAATGCCCGGTAATCGGGGGCCGAGATGCCGCGCACGAATTTGTTCGGGTCAAAGGTCGGCGATGAACAGATCGCGACGATATCGCCGTTCGTGACATCCAGCACCACAGCGGCGGCACTTTCGCTGCCAAGCCTTTGGCTGGTAAAGTTCTGCAGTTCGGCGTCCAGGGTGGTCTGGACTGTCGCGCCCTGCTGTCCCTCTTGCCGGGACAGTTCGCGCATTTCGCGCCCGGCGCTGTTCACCTCGACCCGGCGGGCACCGGCCTTGCCGCGCAGAGCCTCTTCCATCTTGGCTTCAAGCCCGACCTTGCCAAGCTGAAACTCGGGCAGGCGCAGGACTGGATCAGGGTTTTCGATCTTTGAAAGGTCATAGTCCGAAACCGGGCCGACATAGCCCAGCACATGTGCGAAATCCCCGGCGCGCGGATAGCTGCGCGACAGGCCGGATTCGGGCGTGACCCCTGGCAGCGCAGGCGCGTTCAGCGCGATCGAGGAAAACTCGTCCCAGCTTAGCCGGTCAGCGACAAGGACCGGGGTCACGGCGCTGCGTTTGCGGATTTCTTCAAGGATATCGGCCGCCTGGCGGTCCGACATCGGAATGATGCGCCGCAGCCGGGCAATAACGGCCGAGATGTCGCCCGCCTCTTCACGTGTCAGGGTGACGCGATAGTTTTGCTCATTCCCGGCGATGATGGTGCCGTTGCGGTCAAGGATCAGTCCGCGCGCCGGCGGCAACAGGCGGATCTTGATCGAGTTGCCGTCCGAGAGCATGCGATATTCATCGGCATGTTCGATCTGCATCGAGCGCAGCTTAAGCCCCAGCGCCGAGACGATCCCTGCCTGGATTACCCCAAGCATCAACACCCTGCGGGTGATCAGACGGCTGCTTTCGACGACTTCGCGTTCTGATTTGCGCATGGCTCAGCGAAGCCTCTGATCGCGTTCGGCGCGGGTGCGCGACAGACCAAACGTATAGCCAACCAGCCCCGCGATAATGGGATAAGAACCGACCGTGGCGATATACTGCAAGATCACCTGCCCCAATGGGGGCAGGGGCAAGAAAAATACCGCCAGCAGGATACGATAGGATAACATCATCAGCGCCAGAAGCATGCTCACACGCAGCCATTCAATCATGAACGGCAGCTCTCGCCAACGCTGCTCGCGCTTTCGTGCGGCCTCGGTTGCGATCACGACCAGCGCCGCATTCAGACCAAGGGGGCGCATCAGCAGGATGTCCTCGATCAGAAAAAGGGCGGCGATGGTCAGGACCGGCACCTGTTCGGGACGACGCAGTACCCAGAAAACCGTCAGGCAAAGCGCAAGATCGGGGCCGGGCCAGCCAATACTGCCCGGTGACAGCGGTAAAAGCCGCCAGAACAGAATGGCAAGAAACAGCAGGATGAACAGCACCTGACCGAATATCCGCAGGCGGCGGGCGTGCTCAGTCATCTCCGGCCCCGGTTTCGGCCGCTGCGCCGGGTTCCGTGTCAGGCGGCATATCGGCGACCGAGGGCATCCGCGGCCCGATGAAATCAGCCGGAGGCGGGGGGATCAGCAACCCTGAATCGGCGATCTGCTCGGCCGGATGGCTGCGCAAGACGCGCAGGAATTCCAGCCGGCCATAGTCGGCAGCCAGACGCACCCGCAGCCGCCCGTCATTTGCCAGCGCCACCTGACCGACCGGCAGGCCTGGCGGGAACACTCCCCCGTCGCCCGAGCTGACCACCCGGTCGCCGGGGCGCAGGTTTTCGGGGCTTTCGATGAAATCAAGCGCGGGCAGGGTGGTATTGTCCCCGACCATCAACGCATGCTGACCCGAAGGCTGGATCGTCACCGGGATACGGCTTGATGGATCGGTCAGCAGAATGACCCGGCTGGTGGTCTGACCAACGCCCGAGATGCGCCCGACCAGCCCCAGCCCGTCCATGGTTGCCCAGCCATCGACGATCCCGTCGCGCTGACCGACATTCAGCAGCACCGATTGCCGAAAGGCCGTGCCGCTGTCGGTCAGAACCACCCCCGAAACCGAGGTCAGGGCAGGGTCAATGCGCACGTTGTTTTGGGCCAGCAGCTTGGCGTTTTCCTGTTCAAGCTGGACGGCCGCCTCTTTCCAGGCGGCCATTTTTTGCAGCTCGCGGCGCAATTCCTGGTTCTGCTCGTAAAGCCGGGCATAGGACTGGAAACCCGCGACCATGCGCGACAGCTTGGTCACCGGGGCCATGACCCAGTCAAAGCTGGGGACAAAGCGGTCGATAAAGGCCGCGCGCATCCGCTCGGCGCGCGGGCTGTCGATCTGCCAGAACAGAAACAGCCCCAGCAGCACAAGCACCAGCAGCGAAACCAGGATGCGACGGACCGGAGCCGCGTAATCTGGGCCCTTGCGCGCCATGGGCCTGATCCTGATCAGCTATCGTAATCGATGACGTGGCGCAGTTGCTTTTCGTATTCCAGCGCCTTGCCGGTTCCCAGAGCCACGCAGCTCATCGGCTGGTCTGCAAGGCTGATCATCAGCCCGGTCTGCTCGCGCAGCGCCAGATCCAGTTCGCCCAGCATGGCGCCGCCACCGGTCAGCATCACGCCCCGGTCGACGATATCGGCGGCCAGATCGGGCGGTGTCGCTTCGAGTGCGATCATCACCGCCTCGCAGATCTGCTGCACCGGCTCGGCCAGCGCCTCGGCGACCATGGCCTGGGTGATTTCCATTTCCTTTGGGATACCGTTGAGCAGGTCGCGGCCGCGCACCATGATCGTGGCACCGCGTCCGTCATCGGGCATGCGTGCGGTGCCGATCTGGGTCTTGACCCGTTCAGCGGTCGATTCACCGATCAGCAGGTTGTGATTGCGGCGCAGGTAGTTGATCAGCGCATCATCCATGCGGTCGCCGCCGATGCGGACCGAGCGGGCATAGACGACGTCGCCAAGGGACAGCACTGCAACCTCGGTTGTTCCGCCGCCGATATCCACGACCATGCTGCCAGTCGGCTCGGTGATCGGCATCCCTGCGCCGATGGCTGCCGCGATTGGCTCGGCAATCAGCCCGGCGCGCCGGGCGCCAGCAGAAAGGACCGACTGGCGGATAGCGCGCTTTTCAACCGGGGTGGCACCATGGGGCACACAGACGATGATCTTGGGCTTGGAAAAGGTCGTGCGCCGGAAGACCTTCTTGATGAAGTGCTTGATCATTTCTTCGGCGCTGTCGAAATCGGCGATGACACCTTCACGCATCGGGCGGATGGCCTCGATGCTGCCGGGCGTACGGCCGAGCATCAGCTTGGCATCCTCGCCCACTGCCAGGACCTGCTTTTTGCCGTCCTTGACGTGATAGGCGACGACCGAGGGTTCGTTCAGAATGATCCCCTTGCCCTTCACATAGACAAGGGTGTTTGCGGTCCCGAGGTCAATCGCGATATCGGTGGAAAACAAGCCGCCAAAGGCCATGTCAGCTTACCCCTTCTGCCGTCCCTGCCATGACGGCCGTTCTTGCCGTCCCATACAGACGGTCATTGCCCGATTGCCCCGCCGAGTCGCCCCGGCGAAGGTGTCGGAGATATAGGCCCTGACCCCGCGCGGGGGAACCCGAAAATTGCGTTGCATATGAGGCGTTGGGCGGCAATCCGCAATCCGCTCGGTGCGGCTTGACCCGACCGTGCAGGTTGTTAGGCTCCGCGCGGATACGACCGACAGAAAAGGGGCAGGATTTTGCGGGACGATATCGTGGGGATCTGCCGCTTTTCCTTTCTTGGCCGCTGTGACTGGGCCGAGACTGCCGGGAAAAAGGGAAAGGAACCCGGGCTGCTTGAGCGCCGTTTTTCCCGACTTTACGCCCCCGAAAGGCTTGAGCGGCGCTTTATCGCTTTCGAACGGCTCTGCCTGCCGTCGATCAAGGCTCAGACTGACACGGATTTCAGCTTTTGGATTCTGACCTCTCCCGAGCTGCCGCAGTATGCGTTGGACCGGCTGCGTGATCTTTGTGCCGGGGTGCCGCAGATCCGGCTGATCATCTCGGATGAGCGGGATACGCTCAATGCCCTGCGCGAGCCGCTGATTGCGGCAGCGGATGCGGCGGGACGCCCGGTTATCCAGTTTCGGGTCGATGACGACGATGCCTTCAGCCGCCACCATGTCGCGCGTATCCGGCATCATGCCCGCAGATTTGACGATGTCCCTGCCTTCGCCCTGAGCTATCCCAAGGGACTTGCCTATGGCAGCTACGAAGGCAATCCGGTCAGTTTCTGGCGCACCCACCAGTCATTCCTGGGGGCAGGGGCTGCGGTGCGGATGCGGGGGCCGGGACGGTGCATTTATGCCTTTAACCATTTCCAGCTGCCGCGGCATTTCCTTGCGCTGACCGATGTCGACGGGCTGGGATATGTGCAGACGCGCTGGGACGAAGGTGACTCGGTTGCGACCATTGTCGCCCATTTCCCGAAATGGTTTACCCCGCTTGACCCCGAAGAGTTCCAGCAAGCACTGGTCGATGATTTTCCGTTTCTGCAAGGTGTCGATCTGAGTTTTGTGGAACGCAAAGGGGCGGCCTGAAAGCCGCCCCTCTTTTCGTATTTCCAGCAACAGGTCAGTGCGAATACATGCTGACCTGTTTTGCGTCTCCGCCCTGACCGATCATGTCGCGGCGGGCTTTCAGGCGGTTCAGCGCACCGACATAGGCCTTGACGCTGGCAAGGATCGTGTCGGTGTCCGAGGCTTGCCCGGTGGCGATGCGCCCCTCTTCCTCCATCCGCACGGTCACGGTGGCCTGAGCGTCCGTGCCCTCGGTCACGGCATGGACCTGATAGAGTTGCAGATGCGCATTATGCGGCCAGATTGATTTGACGGCCTTGAAGCAAGCATCGACCGGCCCGTCGCCCGAGGAATGAACGGTCTTTTCTTCGCCACCGACCAGCATGACCAGATCGGCCGACTGCCCGTCCGAGCCGCAGACGACGCGCAGATGCTTGACCTGCAGGTAATCGTCCTCGGTATTCGTTGCTGCGTCCTGCACCAGCGCAACCAGGTCGTCGTCATAGACCTCTTTCTTGCGGTCGGCCAATGCCTTGAAGCGGACAAAGACGTCCTTCAGCTGGTTGTCACCCAACTCATAGCCCAGCTCGCGCAGCTTGGCGCGCAGGGCAGCGCGACCCGAGTGCTTGCCCATGGCGATATTGGCCTCATTCAGACCGATATCGGTGGGTTTCATGATCTCAAACGTTTCGACGTTTTTCAGCACGCCGTCCTGATGGATGCCGGATTCATGCAGGAAGGCGTTCTTGCCGACCACCGCCTTGTTCGGCTGGACGACAAAGCCCGAGGCCTGCGACACCCGCCGCGACAGCGCCATGATCTTGGTGGTGTCGATGCCGGTCGTGAAGGGCATGATGTCATGGCGCACCTTCAGCGCCATCACAACTTCTTCCAGGGCCGTGTTGCCGGCACGTTCGCCCAAACCGTTGATCGTGCATTCGATCTGACGCGCGCCTCCCTCGACCGCGGCCAGCGAGTTCGCCGTCGCCATGCCCAGGTCGTTGTGGCAGTGGGTCGAGAAGATCACCTCATCCGCGCCCGGCACCCGCTCGATCAGCATACGGATCAGCTTGGCCGATTCCTGCGGCGCGGTATAGCCAACGGTGTCGGGGATGTTGATGGTGCGGGCACCGCATCTGATCGCGATCTCGACCACCCGGCACAGATAGTCATGCTCGGTCCGGGTTGCGTCCATGGGCGACCATTGCACGTCGTCGCAAAGATTGCGGGCATGGGTCACCGTCTGCTGGATACGCTCGGCCATCTGGTCCATGTCCAGATTGGGTATGGCGCGATGCAGGGGAGAGGTACCGATAAAGGTATGAATGCGCGGCCGTCTGGCATGTTTCACCGCCTCCCAGCAGCGGTCGATGTCGGGGAACTGCGCGCGGGCCAGACCGCAGATCGCAGAGTTGCGCGAACGTTTGGCGATTTCGGATACGGCGGTGAAATCGCCCTCCGAGGCGATCGGGAAACCGGCCTCGATGATATCGACGCCCATCTCGTCCAGCATCTCGGCGATGTCCAGTTTTTCGGTATGGCTCATCGTCGCGCCGGGCGACTGTTCGCCATCGCGCAGGGTGGTGTCAAAGATCAATACGCGGTTCGGATCGGTCATTTCGGGAATCCTTCTTCATGCTCACAGGGTCCGGGCACGAACCTGACTGAGCGGCGGCCCGGAGACCCGCTCAGCGCAGCGTAAGAAGAAGGAGACCGCGGAGGTTCACGGCAAAGCGCGCGCCGTTTCGCGCGTCGGGGGCCGTGGCAATGATCTGCTTTGTCCGAGTCATGGCGCGGAATATAAGACCCGTCTCGCCGGGTTGAAAAGATCAAAATTGTCGTGGCGGCGCTTTTTACCGCCTTTTCCCTGTCCTCGGCGTGACGGCGGGGACACCCCGCCCGGACATGACCGGGCGGGGTGCAGGGTGGCCGATTGATCTTTACAGTGCGCGCCAACCGATATCGCGGCGATAAAACCCCTCGGGCCAGTCAATCGCGCGGGCCAGCTCATAGGCACGCTCATGCGCCTCGGCCAGTGTTGCGCCGCGTCCTGTCGCGGCCAGAACCCGGCCTCCACTCGCTACGATCTGGCCATCTTTCCGGGCAGTTCCGGCGTGGAATACCATGCGGAAACTGTCCTGTGGCAGGGTATCAAGGCCCCGGATCGCGCTGCCCTTTTCATAGGTGCCGGGATAGCCGTTCGCCGCCAGAACCACGGTCAGGGCATGATCGTCAGCCCAGTTCACGGTCATGTCAGAAAGGCGCCCTTCGGCGCAGGCAAGGATCAGGTCCAACGCCTGCGCGCCCAACCGCAACATCAGTACCTGACATTCCGGGTCGCCAAAGCGGACGTTATATTCGACCAGCCGCGCCCGCCCGTTCTGGATCATCAGCCCGGCGTAAAGCACCCCCTGGAACGGAGTGCCGCGCCGCGCCATCTCGGCCACGGTCGGGCGCACGATTTCGTCCATGACCTGTTCCTGAATGGCGGGGGTCAGGACAGGGGCGGGGGAATATGCCCCCATGCCGCCGGTATTCGGGCCGGTATCGCCCTCGCCAACACGTTTGTGGTCCTGAGCAGTGCCGATCGGCAGGCAGTCGGTGCCGTCGCAAAGGATAAAAAAGCTGGCTTCCTCGCCCTCCATGAACTCTTCGATCACCACCTCGGCCCCGGCCTCGCCAAAGGCACCGCCAAAGGCATCATCCACGGCGGCGATGGCCTCGGCTTCGGTCATGGCAACGGTCACGCCCTTACCAGCCGCCAGCCCGTCGGCCTTGATGACAATGGGCGCGCCCTTTTCATGGATATAGGCGCGGGCGGGCTCGGCGGCGTCGAACCGTGCCCATGCGGCGGTCGGTGCGCCGCAGGCGTCGCAAACCTCTTTAGTAAAGCTTTTTGATGCCTCAAGCATCGCGGCGGCCCGCGACGGGCCAAAGACCAGAATGCCCGCCCCGCGCAGATCATCAGCTACCCCGGCTGCCAACGGCGCCTCGGGGCCGACCACCACCAGATCGATGGCATTTTCCTCACAAAAACCGATCACAGCGGGACCAGAGAGAATGTCGAGCTCCGCCAGTCGAACCAGAGGCTCCATCCCGGCATTGCCCGGCGCTACGAACAGGCGGTCGCATTTTGGGTTCTGGCGGATCGCCCATGCCAGCGCATGTTCGCGCCCGCCGCTGCCGAGGATCAGGATATTCATGCGCAAAAGGCCCCCTTGCCATTGGTCCCGCGCCTTCTAGGAACTGGCCCGCGCCGGATCAATCCCCTTGATCCTGCGACCAGCCCGCGCCACAACCGGGACATGGAGCTTTTTGAAGACACCGCCCCCAGTAACGCCCATGAGTTCACCGTGTCCGAGATTTCGGGTGCGGTCAAACGTGTGCTCGAGGGCGAATTCGGCCGCGTCCGCGTTCGTGGAGAGATCGGCCGCGTCTCGCGCCCTTCCTCGGGTCATCTTTATTTCGATCTCAAGGATGATCGGTCGGTGCTTGCCGCCGTGAGCTGGAAAGGGCAGGTTGCACGCCTTTCGACCCGGCCCGAAGAAGGGCTTGAGGTTATCGCCACCGGCCGTCTCACCACTTTTCCCGGTCAGTCGAAATATCAGCTGATCGTTGAGGAAATCGAACCAGCCGGCCTTGGTGCGCTGATGATGATGCTGGAAAAGCGTCGCAAGGCACTGGCTGCCGAGGGGCTTTTCGACGACGCGCGCAAACGTCCGCTGCCTGCACTGCCAGGGGTAATTGGCGTCGTGACCTCGCCATCCGGGGCGGTGATCCGCGACATCCTGCATCGGCTGCGCGACCGTTTCCCAACCCGGGTGCTGATCTGGCCGGTCGCAGTACAGGGAGAGGCCTGCGCGCCGCAAGTTTCGGCAGCGATCCACGGCTTTAACGCGCTGCCTAAGGACGGGCCTGTCCCGCGCCCCGATCTTATTATCGTTGCGCGCGGTGGCGGCAGCCTTGAGGACCTTTGGGGCTTTAACGAAGAGGTTGTGGTCCGGGCCGCGGCAGACAGTCAGATCCCGCTGATTTCGGCTGTCGGGCATGAAACCGATACGACCCTGATCGACTTTGCCGCCGACCGCCGGGCGCCCACCCCGACCGCTGCCGCCGAAATGGCGGTGCCGGTTCGGGCCGAACTCGCCGCGCGGCTGACCGAGTTGCAGGTGCGGATGATGCGCGCCGCCCAGGCCCGTAGCCAAAGCCTGCGTCAGCGGCTTTCCGATCTTGGCCGCGCGCTTGGCCGGCCACAGGCCCTGACTGATCCGGCGCGCCAACGCTTCGACCTTTTTGCCGAACGGCTAGAGCCGGGCCTGCGCGGTTTCGTACGCTCCCGCCGCGACCAGTTGAACGCCCTGCCGCTGTCCCTGTCGATGTTGCGGACGATGATGCGCAATCGCCGCGAGGCACTGCAAACTCAGTCTGCACGCCTGCCGCAGGGCCTGCAGCGCCTGCGCCAGCACAGATCCGAACGCCTGATCGACCTTGCGCAGCGACTCGAACGCGGCCGCGCGCGCGGTCTTGCTGACAGCACCCGCCAACTGGCCCGTGACCGTGCTGCGCTCGACCAGCTCACCACTCGCCTTACCGCAGTCCGTGTCCGCGCTATTTCGCAACGCCGTGACGCGCTGGACCGGCTGGACAGGCTGCGCCAGACGCTTGGCTATCAGGAGACTCTGCGGCGCGGCTTTGCAGTGATACGGGGCCCGAACGGCCTCATCACCACCGCGACCGAGGCTACGCAGACCGCGCGCTTTGAGGTCCAGTTTCAGGATGGTCGCATGACGGCCCGACCTGACACGCCGCCCTCCAAAACCAGCCGCAGGCCGCCCGCGCCAAAGGATCAAAAGACCCTTTTCTAGGCGCGCGCCCGGCTTCTTTCGTGCCCAAATATCCCGGGGGAGCGCCGCAGGCGCGGGGGCAGAGCCCCCTTTTACCGCGCCAGATCTCGCGGCCTCAGCATCAGCCACAAAAGTGCGCCACCGGCCAGTACCAGAAACGGCAGCATGGCAAGGTTTACCGCGCTCCATCCGGCTTGGGCCGAGCCGCCCATGCAGTTCATCAACCCGCCCGAAGACAAAGAGGCCAGGAACACGCCAAAGAACACTACGGCGTCGTTCAGCCCCTGCACCCGCTCACGTTCTTCGGGCCGATGGGCGCGGGTCAGCATGGCGGTTGCGCCAATATAGCCAAAGTTCCAGCCAAGCCCCAAAAGGATCATCGCCAGATAGAAATGTGGCAACTCGACCCCCGACAGGGCCACTGCGCCAGCTCCGGCCAGAATCGCAAGGCCGACCATGACGATACGGGTGGCGCCGAAACGCGCGATCAGATTGCCGGTGAAAAATGACGGCGCGAACATCGCAAGCACATGGCCTGAAACGATATTCGCCGCATCGGTGGTGGCAAAGCCACAGCCGACCACAGCCAAGGGGGCCGAAGTCATCACCAGATTCATCAGCGCATAAGAGACCATGCCGCAGATCATCGCCACGGCGATCTGAGGCACGCGGATCAGCTCGGCGACCGAGCGGCCTTCGGCATGTTTTCCGACAGCTCGCGGAGTGGTTGGAATATCAAGAAAAGCGAACAGCACCGGCCCCAGCAGGTTCAGCCCGATGATTGCTCCGTAAGTGGCAAGAAAGGGAATGGCCGTCAGATCGGCGGTCATCCGTACCAGCGCCGGACCGGTGAAGGCTGCGGCAAGCCCGCCGGCCAGCACCCATGAGATGGCTTTGGACTGAAACTCGGGCGGGGCGCAATCTGTGGCGGCAAAACGGAAAAAACCCTGTGCCGCCATATAAACCCCGGTCAGCAGCGCGCTGGCGGTGAAAAGCCAGAAATACCCGGTAGCCAGCGCATAGGCTGCAATCGCTGCACCCAAGGCCGCCGCGCCGCAGGCCAGCAGGAACCCGGCCCGTCGCCCGTGCCGCCGCATGAAACCCGACAAGGGCCGTGCCGACAGGGCCGACCCCAGGACCATCATCGACAGGGGCAGGGTGGCGATACAGGGGTTGGGGCTCAGCATCTGGCCCGCCAGCCCCCCGACGATGAAAATCATCGACATCTGTGCGCCAAGCAGCGCCTGCGCAAGCAGCAAAACCGCTACATTGCGCCAGGCTCGGCGCATCACATCGGGATGGGCAAGGTCGGGCGTAGCGGTCATTTCAACGCGGCTGCGTCTTGGGCACGCGTTTCGATTGCACCCCAGTTGCCTGCCGCGACATCGGCGTCGGGCGCAATCCAGCTGCCACCAACGCAAACAACATTCGGCAGACCCAGATAGTCCGGCGCATTCTGCATCGTGACCCCGCCGGTCGGGCAGAAGCTGACCTGCGGCAGAGGACCAGCCAAGGATTTCAGCGATTTGGCCCCGCCAGCAGCTTCGGCGGGAAAGAATTTCAGCATCGAATAGCCAAGCTCCATCGCCCGCATCATCTCAGAGGCGGTGACGGCGCCCGGCAAAAGCGGCAGGCCGATGTCCTCGCAGGCCCGTGCAAGCGTTTCGGTCAGGCCGGGCGAAACGGCAAAGCTTGCGCCTGCATCCTTGGCACGTTTGGCGTCATCAGGGGTCAGGACGGTCCCTGCGCCGACATGGCCCCCCGGAACCTTGGCCATGGCACGGATCACGTCCAGTGCGGCCGGGGTGCGCAGCGTCACCTCAAGTACCGGCAGCCCACCCGTGACCAGCGCGGTTGCCAACCCTTCGGCGCGCGAGGCATCGCCCACCACCAGAACCGGGATCACCGGAGCGAGTTCACAAAGCGCGCGGGTTTTCCGGGACTGTTCTGCGGGGGTCATGACGGGCCTCGTTCTTGCGGAAATCTGCGCGCAGGTTGCGCTTTTCCGCGTCGGATCGCAAGGGTGTATGTTAGCGTTAACTTATCTGTTCTGATCAGCCGCCAAAACTGCTGCGCGAACCCGAGCGGGCAGTTGCCGAGGCGCCAAAGCCGCCCCGCTGGCTGACCTGTGCTGCGGTCATCGGCGGTTTACCGATGGTCGAGGGCGCGCGTTGAAAGGTCGAAGAGGGGACCTTGCCTGCACCACGGTTGCTGGCGAAACTCTGGTCGCCCTTGGGTGTCGAAAAGCGCCCGTCGGCGGTCTTGACCATGGGCTGGGAAAAGATCCCGCCACCGCGCGACATCATCGAACCCATCATGTAACCGACCAGCAGCGGCATGAACGAGAAGCCACCGCCCGAGCTTTGCGCCACAGGATCATTGCCGCAATTTCCGGCGCCGTGCTGCTGTTCGCACAGCTCTTTGGACTCGTAGCGTGGCGCGGTTTCCAGAAACTCTTGTTCGGCTGCCGCAAAGTTCTTGCGGCAGTCCTCTTCGGTGAACCACAGGGTTTCCTGTTTGCTGGCGGCGATGCAGCTTTCCAGATCGGGAAAGCTTTGCGCGTCCATACGGTCATCCTCGCAGGCGGCAAGGGCAAGGGTCGCGGTCCCGGCGAGAACCAGCGCGACGTGGCGCGAGCGTTTGCGGGTAAGGCGTTCGGTCATGGGTCAGCCCTCGATAAAATGCGGCTTGAAGCGGGAAAGGTTGTGGGTGATGAGCGAGCGATCTTCGCGCAGGCCAAGGCCGCAGCAGCTTTCGCCAACGATCCATGCACCCAGTACAGGATGAAAACCGCCGAAATCGGGCAGGCGGGCCAGCCCCTGAACGATCATCGGATGATGCGAATAACTGTCATCCGGGGTGCGGGCAAGCTCTGACCCGTTTTCATGCAGCACCACCCCGGCACCCTCGCGCGAAAAGATCGGCTTGGTGACATAGCCCTGCGACAGCAGGTCACGGGCCGCGCCAAAGGCATCGGCGACCTCGGGTGCAGGCGTACCACCAGACAGCGCCTCCTGCACATCGGCCAGAAAGAACGCGGGCAGCAGGTTCGGATGTCCGGGGAACATCTGCCACAGCAGCGGCAAGAGGCCCTTGTTTGACAGGATCGCCTTCCACGGCGGCTCGATGAAACGTGTGCCCGAGCTTTGCAGATGCGTGGCAAATTCATCGCGCAGCATGTCCTCCCACGGATAAAGCTTGAAAAGCGTGCCGATGACGCGCGACTGGTCGTCGGCAAACTGCCCTTCGTCCGTCACGCCGATCTGTGCCAGCGGCGTGAAATGGGCGCCAAGCCCCGCCTCGCGCGCAGCCCAGGCAAGCGTCTCGACTGTGGCATAGTCCTCGGGGTTGTCGGGATCGGCTGCGAAATGGACATCCTCGCCATCGGCGCAGATCTGGGTCCAGCGCGCAACGATGGCCTCATGGATGCTGTTGAACTGGTCGGCATCAGGATCCAGCACGCCCGCCGCCTGCTGCTGTTCGAACCATAGCCACTGAAAGCTTGCGGATTCGTAAAGCGAGGTCGGCGTGTCGGCGTTATATTCCAGCAGTTTTGCGGGACCTTTTCCATCATAGGCCAGATCCATACGGCCATAAAGCTCGGGCTCGCTGCGTGCCCAGCTTGCTGCGATCAGGTCCCAGTGCTGGCGCGGAATATCAAGACGGGTCAGCCAGAATTCGTCCTGCACGGCGCGGTCCACCGCCTCGCGGCACAGTGCGTGCAGTTCGGTCGCCGGGGCCTCGATATCCTCTTCGATCTCGCGCAGGGTAAAGCGATAGGCGCTCGTCTCGTCCCAGTAAGGCTCTCCGCCCATATCGGCAAAGGTAAAGCCCAGCTTTTCGGCTTCGTCACGCCAGCCGGGTCGCTCGGGAAGGGTGCGTTTTTCCATGATCTCTCCTTGGCCTGACCCGAGATAGGGCGGCAGCGGGGGTGGGTGCAACCCTGATGACCTGATTACAGGCAGCGGCCGATGATCTTTCCAGTCACGCGCAACCCCTTTGAAAGCCGGAAAGTCTGCGAGAACTGCAGGACCTGCACGAAGGATCCGGAGAACCCGCTGTGGGCCAGGAAGGCCGTATGGTCGCAGCAACGGCGGTCATGCCGGACAAGGACATGACCTTCATCCGGGATCAGGCCCCGAGAATGCTGGTGACAGTTTATGCGGCCAGCGATTATGCATGGGCGCTGATCGCTGCAAGCACGGGTCATGAGCGCGAAGGCTAGACCGCGACGCCGAATATCTTGCCGATCACGGCGGTGATCCCCAGCGCAAAAAGCCCGCCCAGCGTGACGCGCAGCACCGCCCGACCGGGAGGAGCGCCCCCCGCCCAGGCGCCAAGTGCACCAAGCGCCGCCAGTGCCAGTACGACGGCGACCAGAACGCTGATGATAACCGCGCCGCCGGGGGCCAGAATCGCTGCGATCAGCGGCACCGCCGCCGCGGCGCTGAACGTCACGGCCGAGGCCAGCGCCGCCTGCAACGGGTTGGCGTTCGAGGCCTCGCTAAGCCCCAGCTCATCGCGCACATGGGCACCTAGCGCGTCATGCGCGCTCACCTCGCGCGCGGCCTGCAAGGCGGTGCCCGGGGCCATACCGCGCGCCTCGTAGATCGCGGCCAGCTCGTGCAGTTCTTCTTCGGGCATTTCGCGCAGGGCGGTGGCTTCGCGGGCGATATCGGCGCGCTCGGTATCCGATTGCGAGCTGACCGAGACATATTCGCCCATCGCCATCGACATTGCGCCCGCAACCAGCCCGGCAAGGCCTGCGATCAGAATCGCCTCGCGCCCCGGATCGGCCGCAGCGACGCCGGTAATCAGCGCCCCGACCGAGACGATGCCATCGTTTGCCCCCAGAACCGAGGCACGCAGCCAGCCTAACCGGCTGACGTAATGGGGATCGTCGGGATGGGCGCTGAGATGTCTGGTCATGGCAAACCTCGGGGCTGTTCTTTGCGCCCAGATTAACCTGCCGATTCTCATTTGCCAGTCTTGCGTCCTGCCTTGGGGGCGGTCACGCTGACAGCGGACGAATCCCGCCGACAGGAGGTGAAATATGCCGCATGGCCGGGTCCTGCCGCCCGCAAGAAACCTGATCGGAGGTGAGTGGTTGCCCGCCACCTCGGGCGCTGTAATGCCGATGATTTCGCCGATTGATGGTCAGCCCTTTGCGATGATTGCCGAATCCGGTCCCGAGGATGTCGATGCGGCTGTCCGTGCTGCCCGGACGGCCCTTGAGGGCGACTGGGGTCGATTGACCGCCGCCGAGCGGGGACGGCTGATGCTGCGCCTGGCCCTGCGCATCCAGGACGAGGCCGAGGCGCTTGCCCAGCTTGAGACCCGCGACAACGGCAAGCCTGTTGCTCAGTCCCGTGCCGATATGGCCGCACTTGCGCGTTATTTCGAATATTACGGCGGCGCAGCGGACAAGCTGCATGGAGAGGTCATCCCGTTCCTGAACGGCTACGACGCCATGTCCATGCGCGAACCGCATGGCGTGACCGCCCATATCATTCCCTGGAACTATCCGGTGCAGATCTTTGGCCGCTCGGTCGGTGCGGCGCTGGCCATGGGCAATGCGACAGTGACAAAACCTGCCGAGGACGCCTGTCTGACGATCCTGCGCATCGGCGAACTTGCAGCTGAGAGCGGCTTTCCGCCCGGCGCGATCAATATCGTCACCGGGCGCGGCGTGGTGGCGGGGCAGGCGCTTTCGGAACATCCGGGCGTCGATTTCATCAGCTTCACCGGCTCGCCCGAGGTTGGACAGGCGATCCATATCGCCGCCGCCCGCAACCACATTCCCTGCACGCTGGAACTTGGCGGAAAGTCACCGCAGATTGTCTTTGACGATGCCGATCTTGTGGCAGCGGCGCCGGTCATCGTCAATGCGATTGTCCAGAACGGCGGCCAGACCTGCTCCGCCGGGTCGCGGGTGCTGATCCAGCGCGGGATATGGGAACGGCTGACCACCATGCTTGCCGAACGCTTCGCGACGGTCGAGGCCAGCCCGGCCGAGGGGGCGCTGCTTGGCCCCCTGATCTCGGCCCGGCAAAAGGCGCGGGTCGAGCGTTATATTGACGAGGCCGACGCACCTTTAATCGCAAGGGGGCGGATCGCACAGGACGCGCCGGCGGCGGGGTTCTATGTTGCTCCGGCGCTGTTCGGCCCGGTCGATCCGACCAGCCCGATCGCGCAGGAAGAGATATTTGGCCCGGTTCTGGCCGCCATCCCCTTTGACAGCGAGGCAGAGGCCATCGCCATCGCCAATGGCACCGAATACGGGCTTGTCGCCGGTATCTGGACAAAAGACGGCGACCGGCAGGCCCGCATGGCCCGGGCAATGCGCTGCGGGCAGGTGTTCATCAACAGCTACGGGGCCGGGGGCGGGATCGAACTGCCCTTTGGCGGCGTGCGCAAATCCGGTCACGGGCGTGAAAAGGGCTTTGCTGCCCTGTACGAATTCTCGCGCCTGAAAACCGTGGTTCATCGTTTTACATAGTGAGGGAGGAAGGGTCATGAGGCTTGCAGGCAAGACAGCATTGGTGACGGGCGCAGGCTCGGGTTTTGGCAAGGGTATTGCCGAGACATTTGCCCGAGAAGGGGCGCGGGTCGCGGTTCTGGACGTCAACGCGCAGACGGCAAGCGCGGTCGCCTCGGCCATCAGCGGGCTTGCGCTTACCTGCGACGTCAGCCGGGGCGATCAGGTAAAGGCAGCGGTGGACAAGACCCTGGATGAGTTCGGCAGCCTTGATATCGTGGTGAACAATGCGGGCTGGACGACGCCGAACGGCGCGTTGCTGGACACGGACGAGGCGGCTTTCCGCAAGATTTATGACATCAATGTGCTGTCGATTTTTCATATGACCCATGCGGTGTTGCCGCATTGGCGCAAGCGCGGGCAGGGCGTGATGATCAATGTCAGTTCCACCGCTGGCATCCGGCCGCGTCCGGGTCTGACCTGGTACAATTCGTCAAAAGGGGCGGTGAACACGCTGACCCGCAGCATGGCGGTGGAACTGGCGCCCGAAGGTATCCGCGCGAACGCCATTGCCCCGGTGATGGGCGAGACGGGGATGCTTGAGCTTTTCATGGGCTGCGAAGACACGCCCGAGAACCGGGCGCGCTTTCTGTCGACCATTCCGCTTGGTCGGCTGTCGCAGCCGCGCGATATCGCGAATGCCGCGCTTTACCTCTCTTCGGATGAGGCCGATTTCATCACCGGCGTCATCCTTGAGGTCGATGGCGGGCGGACGGTCTAACCGGCCGCCTGCGCCCGGCGTGTGGCAAGGTTGCGCCACGCAAAGGCCAGCACGAAAAGCACCGTCAGCACCAGAACGATGGTCGGGGCCGGGGCGCTGTTCAGCCAGAAGCTGATCCAGACCCCGGCGACCGCCCCGAATGCGGCGACCCCAACCGAGGTGATCAGCATGGCGGCGAGCCGTCGCGTGACCAGAAAGGCAATCGCCCCGGGGGCGATCAACAGCGCCACGGCCAGAATGATCCCGACCGAGCTGAGCATCGCAACCACCGTGGCCGAAATCATGGCAAGCAGCCCATAGTTCAGCAGGTTAAGCGCCAGTCCTGAAACCCGCGCCTGCACCGGGTCAAAAGCCAGCAGCGCAAGGTCGCGCCATTTCAGGATCAGCCCCAGCCCGACCATGGCCGAGATGATCCCGGCCAGCCTCAGATCCTCGGGACCAACGCCCAGCATGTTGCCAAACAGGATGTGATCCAGATGCAGATCGGTCTGGATCGCGGTGTAAAGCACCACCCCCAGCCCGAACATGCCCGACATGACGACGCCCAGTACCGTGTCGGCTTTGACCCGGCTGTTGCCCTGCAACCAGCCCGACAGCATGGCGCAGCCAAGCCCGGCAACGAATGCGCCAAGGATCAGCGGCAGGCCCGCGATATAGGCCAGCACTACACCCGGCAGCACCGCATGACTGACCGCATCGCCCATCAGCGACCAGCCTTTGAGCACCAGAAAACAGGATAAAAGACCGGCGGGCAGGGCGATCATCAACCCGATCAGCGCCGCATCGCGCATGAAGGGAAAGGTAAAGGGCAAAGTCAGCCAATCCATCATGCGCCCTCCGGCGTCGGCTCAAGCGCCTCTCGCGCACGGCGGCGGGCGGCGAAATAGCCGTGCTTCGGCGGAAACAGGAAGGCGATCAGAAAGATGAGGGTTTGCAGACAGACGATCACCCCTCCGGTCGCGCCATCCAGAAAGAACGACACATAGGCACCAATGGCCGAAGTCAGAGAGCCGATTGCCACCGAGGTCAGGATCAGTCTGGGAAAACGGTCGGTCAGCAGATAGGCGGTAGCCCCGGGCGTCACGACCAGCGCGACGACCAGAAACGCTCCGACCGTCTGCATGGCCGCAACCGTGCAGGCCGACAGAAGGGTAAAAAACAACACCTTCAACGCCTGTGGGTTCAGCCCAATGGTCCGGGCATGGCTTTCGTCGAAAAAGACCACCATCAGATCCCGCCATTTCGCCGCGAGAATGATCAGAGAGATGCCGCCGATCAGCGCCAGCTGCAGCGTATCTTCGGGCGTGATCGCAAGGATATTGCCCATGGTGATGGTTTGTACGCTGACGGACATCGGGTTCAGCGACACCATGAACAGGCCCAGCCCAAAGAAGCTGGTAAAGATCAGTCCGATGATTGCATCCTCGCGCAAGCCGCTGCGCTTATTCAGAAATAACATGGTCAGCGCGGCAAGCCCTCCGGACAGAAAAGCCCCCAGTGCAAAAGGCAGGCCCAGCATATAGGCCCCCGCAACACCCGGCACGATCGAATGGCTCAGCGCGTCGCCGATCAGCGACCAGCCCTTGAGCATCAGATAGGCCGAAAGAAAGGCGCAAACCCCACCGACCAGAGCCGACACCCAGATCGCATCGGTCATATAGCTGTATTCAAAGGGCACCAGTAATGTGCGGATCATTTCGGCGCGGCCTCCTCGCGGGTGCTGCGCTGCTTGTCGTCGTAAAAGACCAGCGGCCGCTCATCATCGGACAGAACCGTCAGGCCGCGCGGGTCGTCGTCGTCATGCAGATGCCGTGCCCCCAGAACAAAGTGCCGCAGCACACCGCCAAAGGTCAGGCGCAGGTTCTCGGGGGTGAAAACCTCGTCCGTTGGACCATGGGCCAGAACGGTGTTTTTCACCAGCACCACACGGTCGCAATATTCGGGGACCGAGCCCAGGTCATGGGTCGAAACCAGCATGACCCGGCCCTCATCCCGCATCTGTTGCAACAGCTCGATGATCGCGGATTCGGTTTTTACATCCACGCCGGTAAAGGGTTCATCAAGCAGGATAACCCGCGCGCCCTGTGCCAGCGCCCGGGCCAGAAATACACGCTTTTTCTGCCCACCCGACAGCTCTCCGATCTGGCGATGGCGGAAATCCTGCATGTTCACGCGCGACAGCGCCTCATCGACGGCGCGGCGGTCCTCGGGGCGCGCGCGACGCAGAAACCCCATATGGCCGTAGCGGCCCATCATCACCACATCCTCGACCAGAACCGGAAAGGTCCAGTCAACCTCTTCCGCTTGCGGAACATAGGCGATCAGGTTCTGGCGCAGCGCCTGCGGCACGGCCATGCCAAGGACTCGCACCTTGCCGGCCGCCGCTGGAACAAACCCCATCAATGCCTTGAAGAGGGTGGATTTTCCCGCGCCATTCACGCCAACCAACGCGGTGACCGAGGCTTGCGGGACGGTAAAGTTTGCATCACGCAAAGCGGTAAACCCGTTGCGATAGGTCACAGTCAGGCCGGCGACCTCGATGCCGGGGGTGTCACTCATCCGAAAGCCCCTTGAGAATGGTCTCTGACGTAACCTGCAGCAAGTCCAGATAGGTCGGGACCGGTCCGTCGGGGTCAGAGAGGCTGTCGACGTAAAGGACGCCGCCATAGCGCGCCCCGGTTTCAGAGGCGATCTGCCGCGCCGGACGATCCGAGACGGTGCTTTCCGAGAATACCACCGGAATATCATGCTCGCGAATGGCATCCACGACCCGGCGCACCTGTTGGGGTGTGCCCTGCGCGTCGGCGTTGATCGGCCACAGGAACAGTTCGTTAAGGTGGAAATCGCGGGCGAGATATGAGAACGCCCCCTCAGATGTGACCAGCCAGCGCTTTTCAGCAGGCAAAGCACGGACGGCGTCGCGCAGCGGGCCAATGGTGCGGGCGATCTCAGCCTTATAGTTTTCGGCATTGGCGCGGTAGGTCGCCTCGCCCCCGGGATCGGCCTTGGACAGTGCAGCGGCGATATTATCGATATAGGTCAGTGCAGTATCCAGGGCCATCCAGGCATGCGGGTTGGGCTTGCCGTCATAATGCCCGCCCGAAATCGGCATCGGCTCGATCCCCTCGGTCACGGTAGCCGAGGGCAGGTCGCCAAGGTTTCTCAGGAACTGTTCAAACCACAACTCAAGGTTCATGCCATTGCGCAGGATCAGCCCGGCGTCACGTACGCCGATCAGATCGCTGGGCGTCGGTTCATAATTGTGGATCTCGGCCCCTGGCTTGGTGATTGACACCACCTTGGCCCGGTCACCAGCCACATTGCGCGCCATATCGGCAATGATGGTGAAAGTGGTCGCCACCTTGAGCTTGCCGTTCTGCGCCCAGGCTGCGTGCGGGATGATGGCCGGGGCCGCCAGCCCCGCCAGACTCGTTGTCAGAAAGCTTCTGCGATTCATGATGATCTCAATCCTGTGCTGATGCCCTTATCTGCGAACGATTCTCAACTGTCAAGCCAGTTGCAATTTATTCGCATCTGCGCCAGAAAGCGGCATGGAGATCGAGAGCCGCGCCCAAGCCTTTGAGGACGCGCTGCGCCGGGTCGGCGTGCGCATTACCCGCCAGCGGGCCGCACTGTTGCGGGTGTTGGCTGATGCCGAGGATCACCCTGACGCGACCCAACTGCATCAGCGCGCCATGGCTGCGGGGGCAGGGGTGTCGCTTGCGACGGTCTATCGCACGCTTGCGGCACTCGAGACCCAGGGGGTGATCCAGAAGCTTGAATTCGAGGGTGAGCCCGCCCGGTTCGAGCCTGCCGACGGCAATCACCACGACCACATGATTGATGTCGAAACCGGCGAGGTCATGGAGTTCGTCAACGAGCGTATCGAACGCCTGCAGGCCGAGATCGCCGCCGAGATGGGCTATGAGATCGTCCGGCACCGGCTGGAGCTTTACGTCCGGCGCCGCAGATGACGTTAAGGGTGTTTGACAAGATCATCTCGGACCGCGGATCCCGCTACGCGGTATCGGGTGGTCCGGCGCGCAGCCGTGATGAGGCCGGGGAACTGCTTGCCGAGCTGCGCCGCAACAAGCGTTTTGCCAAGGCCACCCACAACACCTGGGCGGCGATTTTGTCGGGCGAGGCGGTACGGGACGATGACGGTGAGGCAGGGGCCAGCCAGATCATCCTGCAAATGCTGGAACGCGCCGATCTGACCGACCATGTGGTGATTGTGACGCGCTGGTATGGTGGCAAGCATCTCGGCGGCGACCGCTTCCGCCATGTGGTCGCGGCAGTGCGGCACTACCTGGCCGGGATCGGGCGCTAGGTCCCGGGCCTGTCCCCGGGGTTCCAGGCGTGAGCCTGCAGTAGCGCCAGCGGCACAATCTCCAGCGTGCGAGAGTGGGTTGCCTCAAGCACCACTTTGGGTGCGGCAAACTCTTCGGCCGCCTGCAAAAAGCGTGCGGCACACAGGCACCAGCGGTCACCGGGCTTTAGTCCGGGAAATCGGAACTCGGGTCGCGGGGTGCTAAGGTCATTGCCAAGGTATTTTGAAAGGGCAAGGAATTCGGCAGTGACGATGACGCAGACCGTATGGCGGCCAACATCCTCGGGACCTGTATTGCAACAGCCATCGCGGAAAAAGCCGGTCAATGGCGCGGTCGAGCAGGACTCGAGCGGTGTGCCCAGAACGTTAATCGGCGCGTCCATTGTCATATCTCCTCAGGCTGCCAGTCGATCCAGCGGGCATGGAAATCGGCCCGCCCAAGGCTCCATCTGCGCATCTCACCGCCTGTCCACAACCGCAGGGTCAGGGCTGCGCCTTCGCCTCCGTCAGATTCCATCGACAGATGCGCCAATGGGCGATCGGCGCTGGTATCGGCGCCAGCAATATCAAGCGCTGCCTCAACCTGATCGCGGGTCGAGGTTGGGAAATACTGCGCCGCCACGGTATGATACACAAGCCGTCCATGGGGGCAGGGTTCAGCCAACTGCCTGGAAAGCCAGTGACCGGCATCGTCGCGGTCAACGCGCACGGGATGCCGCTTGGCCACGGCCAGGGCTGCCCGCATGCGCTGAAGCCGTTCGTGCTGGTCGGCCCAGATATAGGCAAGCAGCCGCAACCCGTCGCGAGTGGGATCAAGCGGATGCAGATCCACGCCACGCGCCGATCCGATCAGCAGCTTTGCGCGCAAAGGCTGTTTGCCGCGCCACTCAGGTGAGAGGCAGACAGTATCGGAATATTCATAAAGAAAATTATTATTTTTTATTTCAATATTATAAAATGGAAAGTTCAGGTTGATTCCAGCACTGGCGCCAAGTTCCAGCAGATCAAAGCGGCAATCCGGCAGCAGCGCGGCCAGAAACCAGCTACCCGCGATCAATACCGCCGAGCGGGCAACCTCATTTGTTTGCGGCGCATGCTCGATCCATTCTAGAATATGCTGTTCATGACGTTGAATTGCCTTTGATATCTCTTTACGCAAGACGCTTGCGTCAGAACGTTTATAGGCACCGGCCAGACCTTGGGTCTGTCCGGTCAGCACAAGCGCATGCAGCGCCCCGCACAGCCGCAGCGGCACGGAATCAGCACGATAGCTGGGATCCCCCGGCCAATTCCGTATCCGTTCCGCTAACGCGCCATGATCATGCGCAAGAATTTCGGCCAGTGCTTCGCAAACCTGCGCGGTCAGGGGGGAGCCGAGAGAACGGCAAGCCCGCGCCTGTTCAGCAAAAGCGTCACGCCACGCCATTCAACGAAACCGTTCAGTAAGCGCGCGCAGCCGATCTGCCAGGCTGGGTGGGTCATTGGCAGGTGGATCATCTGCAGCCTTTCGCGCAGACTTTTCCGGTTCAGGACCCCGCACGGGCTTGCTGCCACTGTTCCGGGGTGGTGCGACCCTTGCCGCAACTGCGTTCATGAACCGCGCGTCATCGCCCTTGGCCAGTGCATCTGCCCCGTCTGAAATGCCGCGCAACAGATCCTCAAGCCCCGCCTCTTCGGCCTTGGCGAAATCCGACAGGACATAGCCCGCGACGCGGTCCTTGTGGCCGGGGTGACCGATTCCGATGCGCAGCCGGCGATAAGCCTCGCCGATATGCTGGTGAAGCGATCGCAGCCCGTTATGTCCGGCGTGGCCTCCGCCGGTCTTTAGCCGTACCTTGCCGGGTGCGAGATCCAGCTCATCATGCAGCACGATGACGTCTTCGGGGGCGATTTTCAGATAGCGCATTGCCTCTCCGACCGACTGGCCGGACAGATTCATAAATGTCGCGGGTTTGAGCAGGGTGATACGCAATCCTCCCAGCCGGCCTTCAGAGATCTGGCCCTGAAAACGGTCGCGCCAGGGCGAAAAACCGTGATCTGCGGCGATGCGATCGACCGCCATGAAGCCCACATTGTGTCGGTTCGCGGCATATTTCGTGCCCGGATTGCCCAGGCCAACGATCAGTTTCATGCGTTTCTCCGTCGCTCGGACGCCAGATTACCGGCGCTGGCGGAGGGGAGCAAATTTTATCGCTCTCTTGTCCTTTCGGGCTGTCGTTACTAAGACTCTGTCAACCTTTTGCGACTAGCAACGACCGGACGGCGGGACGGTCCCGCGACGAGTCGCAAGATGGGCAGGCCAGGCAGGGACACAAGGCAAGGAAAGACATGCAAGATACGGCAGAATTCTACATGAACACGCTCGTCCCGATGGTCGTAGAGCAGACCAGCCGCGGCGAACGTGCCTATGACATCTTCTCGCGCCTGCTGAAGGAAAGGATCATCTTTCTCTCGGGCCAGGTGCATGACGGCATGGCGACGCTGATCTCAGCGCAGCTGCTGTTTCTTGAGGCGGAAAACCCGACCAAGGACATCAGCATGTATATCAACAGCCCCGGAGGTGTGGTGACTGCGGGCCTGTCGATTTATGATACAATGCAATATATCAAGCCGCGCGTTTCGACCCTGGTGGTCGGGCAGGCGGCCTCGATGGGGTCGCTGCTGCTCTGCGCGGGCCAGCCGGGGATGCGCTTCTCGCTGCCCAACAGCCGCGTCATGGTCCACCAGCCTTCGGGAGGATTCCAGGGACAGGCGACTGATATCCTGATCCATGCGCGTGAAACCGAAAAACTCAAGCGCCGCCTGAACGAGATCTATGTTAAACACACGGGCCGCGAGCTGAGCGAAGTCGAAGAGGCGTTGGAGCGTGACCGCTTCATGTCGCCCGAGGAAGCAAAGGAATGGGGTCTCATTGATGAGATCCTGGAACCGCGCGGCAAGGCCGACCCCAGCAAGTGATCCCGGCCGCGAGAAGCTGTCGGACGAGCGTTTTGGGGATTGTGACGGGCTTGGGTGGCTCGTAACATGATGGGCAACGCATGGCGTGGCCTGGCCACGTGCAAAACAGGCGGTCGTCCGGTGCTTTTGCCGGGCCTCCGGTGCAATACGAGGATCAACTGATGGCCAATCCGACCGGTGGCGACAGCAAGAATACGCTCTACTGCAGCTTCTGCGGCAAGAGCCAGCATGAGGTGCGTAAGCTGATTGCCGGTCCGACCGTATTCATCTGTGATGAATGCGTCGAACTTTGCATGGACATCATCCGCGAAGAAACCAAGAGCTCGGCGTTGAAATCCGGGGACGGCGTGCCGACCCCGCGCGAGATCTGTAATGTTCTGGATGATTATGTGATTGGCCAGGAACATGCCAAGCGCGTGCTCTCGGTCGCGGTGCACAACCATTACAAGCGGCTGAACCACAGCTCAAAGAATGATATTGAGCTGGCAAAGTCGAATATCCTGCTGATTGGCCCCACGGGCTGTGGCAAGACGCTGCTTGCGCAAACCCTGGCCCGCATTCTGGACGTGCCATTCACCATGGCTGATGCGACCACGTTGACCGAGGCAGGCTATGTTGGCGAGGATGTGGAAAACATCATTCTGAAGCTTCTGCAGGCCAGCGAATACAACGTCGAGCGGGCGCAGCGCGGCATCGTCTACATTGACGAGGTCGACAAGATCACCCGCAAATCTGACAACCCCTCGATCACCCGCGATGTTTCGGGTGAGGGGGTGCAGCAGGCGCTGCTGAAAATCATGGAAGGTACCGTCGCCAGCGTGCCTCCACAAGGCGGTCGCAAGCATCCGCAGCAAGAGTTCCTGCAGGTGGATACGACAAACATCCTGTTCATCTGCGGCGGTGCTTTTGCCGGGCTTGACCGGATCATCGCACAGCGTAACAAAGGCACTGCGATGGGCTTTGGCGCCTCTGTCAAGGAAAACGACGATAAGGGTGTGGGCGAGCTTTTCAAGCAGCTCGAGCCCGAGGACCTGCTGAAATTCGGCCTGATCCCGGAATTTGTCGGTCGCCTTCCGGTCATCGCTACCCTGGGCGATCTGGACGAACAGGCGCTGATCACCATCCTGACCCAGCCCAAGAACGCGCTGGTCAAGCAGTATCAGCGGCTCTTTGAGCTTGAGGGCGTGAAGCTGACCTTCACCGAGGATGCCCTTGTCGCCATCGCCCGCCGCGCCATCAAGCGCAAGACGGGGGCACGCGGCCTGCGTTCGATCATGGAAGATATCCTGCTTGATACCATGTTCGATCTGCCGGGCATGGACAGCGTGGAAGAGGTCGTGGTCAATGAAGAGGCGGTGGAAAACTCGGCAGCCAAACCTTTGCTGATCCATACCGATTCCAAGAAGGAAACGGCGACCGCCGGTTAAATTGTACTCCCGGTGCGGTGTAATCTGTGCCGTGCCGGGAGGTACCTGTTTGGTGTCATTTGATCCGCAGCTGAATGTACTTTCAGTACGCGGCTTTCTCGGTCGGCACATACCCCCCCGGCTCTGCAGCCGGGGCAAGCAGCAAGCCCGACAAGGTAAGCAACTCCTAGTCATCTGGAACTGTAGTTCATATCATTGACCCCTCCGATTTCGGAGGGATGATATGGTTGGCCGAGTGGCGGGCGAGGTGGTTCTGAGTGCCGATGAACGCGACTTTCTCGAGGCGCAGGTCCGGCGTCACCAGGCCACGCGGTCGCTGTCGGCCCGGTGCCGGATGGTTCTGCTCTGCGCGGAAGGGCTGCAAAGCAAGGAGATCGGCGCGCGGCCCGGAGTGCATGAGCATACCGTCGGCAAGTGGCGCAGACGGTTCGTCAGGGACCGGATCGAGGGATTGACCGACGAATATCGTCCCGGCCGGCCCCGCACAGTATCGGACGACCAGGTGGCCGAGGTCATCGAACGGACGCTGAACACCACGCCGAAGGACGCCACCCATTGGTCGATCCGCTCGATGGCCGCGGTGACGGGCCTGTCGCACACCACGATCCGCCGGATCTGGGCCGCCTTCGGCCTGCAGCCACATTGCAGTGAGACCTTCAAGCTTTCCACCGATCCGCTGTTCGTCGACAAGGTGCAGGATATCGTCGGCCTTTACATGGCCCCGCCGAACCGGGCCATCGTGCTGTGCGTGGACGAAAAATCCCAGATTCAGGCGCTGGATCGGGAACAGCCGGTGTTGCCGATGGCGCCGGGTGTCGCCGAGCGGAGAACCCATAGCTATCTATATCCGCCACGGCACGACCTCGCTGCTTGCAGCACTCGATATCGCCACAGGGGCGGTGATCGGCAAATGCTACAAGCGGCACCGGGCGACCGAGTTCCGAGACTTCCTGAAGCGGATCGATGCAACCTTGCCGCAAGGACGGGATGTGCAGCTGGTGATGGACAACTACGCCACCCACAAGACATCCAAAATCAAGGCCTGGCTCGCCCGGCGCCCGCATTGGCATGTGCATTTCACACCCACCTCGGCGAGTTGGATCAACCAGGTGGAGCGCTGGTTCGCGGAACTGACGCGCAAGCAACTGCAACGGGGTGTCCACCGCTCCACCGCAGACCTGGAGGCCGATATCGCCGCCTTCATAGACGCGCACAACGAAAACCCCAAGCCCTATCGATGGGTCAAATCTGCCGACGAAATCCTCGCATCCGTCAAACGCTTCTCCCAGAAAACACAGCAAAATCTATGTGCCGAACTCTAGATTCAGGTGACTAGGACGCGGACTCATTAGCTGAGTTAATCCATATCCTCGTCGCGGCAAGCTGGAGGGCGGCGAGATAGTCGTCGGCACGTCGGTCGTATCGCGTCGCAAGGCCCCGCATCTGCGTGATACGGTTGAAGAACTGTTCCACGAGATTGCGCTGATGGTCGACTCTGGGGTTGAAGTTGAATGTCTGCTTTCGATTGGCTTTTGCAGGAATGTTCGCCCTGCATTTGCGTTGCCTGGCGAAGTTACGAATTGCGTCGGTATCATATGCCTTGTCGGCCAGGATCGTTGTGCCGGGCTGCAGATCGCTGAGCAACTGGCGCATCCGCAGCCTGACCAGCTGTGAGTTCCAGGCGAACCGGTCGGCCATCTGCATCAACGAGAGCATGAATTTTCGTCGTCAGGCCACCGTGAGAACGCCCCATGCAAGGATCGGCAGAGCCCCCTTTTTAGCATTGGCACCATGTTGGTGAACGCGAATGTAAGAGCTGTCGATCATGACGATATCTCTATCGTAACGCTTTGAAACCGCGTCCAGAAGGCGATCCCAGACACCCGCTTTACGCCCCAGCGGGAGAACCGATTGTAAAGCGTCGTGCGTGGACCATAACGCTCCGGCACATCTCGCCAGGACGAACCGGTCCTGAAACGCCACAGATTGCCGTTGATCTCCCGGCGGTTGTCGACACGTTCAATTCCACGGCTATTGGCCGGCAAGAGAGGTGCGATGATAGCCCATTCTTCGTCGCTCAATTCGTGACGGCGCATGGCAACCTCCTTTCAAGGAGATTGAATCACGCACCGCCAATAAGATGAACCTTGTTTATGGGAACACTGCCCAGTGGATGACGGGATTTTCAGACCATTGTTCTATTTCATCCCCGCTGATGGCGCGGCTAGCGATGAAATGGCAGTTTTCGTAGGCACGTTCCAGATCTGGCGCAGGTCCTGGCGAATATCCACCAGCATGGACGGTGCAAGCAGCGATTACGTACAAATTACTGCATTGATTTGCTTCGAGATCGACTGGAACGGGCAAGCATCTCTGGACCTTCACCGCATCTTGCGCCATATCTCTGACAGATCGATTTGATGAGGTCCAAACCCATGTCGCTTCTCCTGCGCTTTCTGACCTGGTGGAACAGCCAGACCATCAACACTCAGGTCTGGACCAAGCTTTACGGCGAGAAGGTCGGCAAGGACGATCAGGGCAACATCTACTACCAGTCCCGCGACGGTAAGCGTCGCTGGGTCATCTATAACGGTGAATCCGAGGCAAGCCGGATTTCCCCTGAATGGCATGGCTGGCTGCACCACACCTACAAGCAGCCTCCGACACAAGAGCCTCTGGCCCATAAATCATGGGAAAAACCGCATCTGCCGAACCAGACCGGTACAGTTGAGGCTTATCATCCGGCGGGTTCGCTGTACCGTGCTGAGCCGGCCGCGCGCCGCGACTACGACGCTTGGCAGCCTGAGTAAACCGATGGTGAGCGCCGCTGAACGGGCCGAGCTTTGGGTTGGCGCGGCCGTTCTGGCCGTAGCGGCCGGCTTTCTTATCTGGTCCACATCGGGCGGCCGAACGTCAGGGCTTGGCGGTGGGTATGAACTGCGCGCGGCCTTTCCGAATGTCAGCGGCATTGAGGTCGGTACCGATGTTCGGGTTGCTGGCGTGCGGGTCGGACGGGTTGCCGGGATTGAGCTCGACCCCCAGACTTACCTTGCTGAGGCGCGGTTGAGACTGCCAGAAAGCATTCGTCTGCCTAGTGACAGTGCGGCACTGATACAGTCGGACGGGCTGCTTGGCGGTGCCTATATCGAATTGCAGCCGGGCGGCGCACCGGATGATCTGCCTCCGGGGGCCGAGATCGAGGATGTGCAGGGCGCTGTCAGCCTGATCTCGCTGATGATGAAATTTGTCGATGCGCAAACTGCGGATGACGAACAATGAATGACCTTCTGACCCGTGCCTGTCTTTGCCTTCTGTTCATCGCTGGCCCTGTCTTTGCTCAGGAGGATGAGGGGCAGGGTGAGGATGAGCAGTTGATGATCGACCCGGCCTTCAGCGATGATCCTGCTGCTGTCGTCCCGGCCGAGCCCTCGGCGGCTGAGCGTCAGCGCGCTGCCGATCAGGCGCGTGGGCCTGAAACTGCGGCGGGTACAGGTGCACTGCTGCGTGGCCTCGACAAGATCACTGGCCGGACCGAAGACTTTGATCTATCAGTTGGCCAGGTTGCCGAATTCGGCAGGCTTGAGGTCAGGCTGTCTGAATGCCGATATCCCGCCGCCGACCCGACTTCGGACGCTTATGCGGAACTGACCGTCACCGACAAGCGCGCGAATGCTCAGGTATTTGTAGGCTGGATGGTAGCCTCATCCCCTGCGCTGTCTGCGCTTGACGATTCGCGCTATGATGTCTGGGTGATTTCTTGCAACAGGTCGTAACACCCAGGCAGGGGCTGCGAGATCATATCTGCCTGAACTTGCAGAGCTGTGGCGAGGCGCCGTCTATATTCAAGTCTGGAGATAGTCTGCCCCCCCATCGAGGCCAGATGCGGGTTAGGGTACTGGGTATCCCACAGAACAAAGCCGCAGCGCGCCAGATGCACGGACATCCAGATCAGCGCAGCTTTTGAGGCATTCTCGCGCCGCGAGAACATACTTTCTGCAAAAAACGCGCCGCCCAACGTCAGCCCATACAGCCCGCCGATCAAGGTATCGCCGGTATAGATTTCCAGAGAATGGGCGTGGCCCATGCGGAACAGATCCAGATAAAGCGCGCGGAGAGGGGCGTTGATCCAAGTTTCGGGCCGGTCGGCGCAACCGTCAACCACGCCGGCGAAGTCGTTGTTCAAAGTTGCATGCCAGTCGCAGCGACGCAAGAAACGCCGCATTGAGCGCGAGACATGCACCCCGCCAACAGGCAGGATGCCGCGTTGGGCTGGATCAAACCAGTAAAGCCGGGGGTCCGAGGCGGAATCCGCCATCGGAAATACCCCTTGCGCATAGGCGGCGAGCATTGTTCTGGCCGTCAGCTGCCCGGTCATATCGGGTTGCGCCTTCGTGCCCACCGCCGCATCGCCTGACCTCTCAGGTCCCGGACATCTCGCTTAGCCAGCGCTCGAGCCAGTGGATCGAGTAATTGCCGCTTTGGATATCGGGATTTTCAAGCAATGCGCGGAATAACGGTAACGTGGTATCGACCCCGTCCACGATCAATTCGCCAAGTGCGCGGTCAAGACGGGCCAAAGCCTCGTTCCGGTCGCGACCATGGACGATCAGCTTGCCGATCAGGCTGTCGTAATAGGGCGGGATGCGATAGCCGTCATAGATCGCGCTATCCATACGTACGCCCAGACCGCCGGGGGCATGATATTGAGAGATTGTACCGGGCGAGGGGGTAAAGTTCGGCAGCTTTTCAGCGTTGATCCGCACTTCGATGGCATGGCCGCGGATCTGCAGATCCTCCTGGCGGAACTCCATCTCTTCGCCGGCAGCGACCAGGATCTGCTGGCGCACCAGATCGACGCCAAAGATCGCCTCGGTCACCGGATGTTCGACCTGCAGGCGGGTGTTCATCTCGATGAAATAGAACTCGCCGTCCTCGAACAGGAACTCGATGGTGCCAGCGCCGCGATAGCCAAGCTTGGCCATGGCATTGGCACAGATCTCGCCGATGCGCGCGCGCTGCTCAGCCGTGATGACCGGGCCCGGTGCCTCTTCAAACACCTTTTGGTGGCGGCGCTGCAACGAACAGTCACGTTCACCCAGATGCACCGCGCGGCCACGTCCGTCGCCAAAGACCTGGATTTCAATATGGCGCGGGCGCTGCAGGTATTTCTCGATATAGACTTCGTCGTTGCCGAAGGCGGCCTTGGCTTCGGCTCGGGCGGTGCGGAAAGCGTTTTCCAGCCCGGCCTCGTCCAGGGCGACCTTCATTCCACGACCGCCGCCGCCAGCGGTGGCCTTGATGATCACCGGATAGCCGATCTCGGCCGCGATCTTGTGCGCTGAATCGACATCCGGCACGCCGCCGTCCGAACCCGGGACTACGGGGATACCCAGGGATTTTGCGGTTTCCTTGGCGGTGATCTTGTCGCCCATGATGCGGATATGTTCCGCCGAAGGGCCGATGAAGGTGATGCCGTGATCTTCGACCATCTGCACAAAGCCGGCATTCTCGGACAGAAAGCCATAGCCGGGGTGAATGGCCTGGGCGCCAGTGATCTCACATGCCGAAATTACGGCTGGCATCGACAGATAGCTGTCGGTCGAAGGCGGCGGGCCGATACAGACCGATTCGTCGGCCATGCGCACATGCATCGCATCGGCGTCGGCGGTGGAGTGGACCGCGACCGAGGCAATGCCCATCTCGCGGCAGGCGCGGATCACGCGTAGCGCGATCTCACCACGGTTGGCGATCAGGATCTTGTCGAACATGCCCTGGCTCACTCGACGACCATCAGGGGAGCGCCGAATTCGACCGGGCTGCCGTCATCGACGAGGATGCGCTTGACCGTGCCGGCGCGGGGCGAGGGGATGTGGTTCATGGTCTTCATCGCCTCGACGATCAGAAGCGTGTCGCCCTCTTTGACTTGCTGGCCGATGGTAACAAAGGGCGTGGCACCGGGTTCGGGCGCAAGATAGGCCGTACCGACCATGGGCGAGGTGACGGCGCCGGGTAGGTTCGCCGGGTCCTCTTGCGGGGCGGGGACCGCTGCGGCGGCAGGCGCGGCGGCAGGCGCAGACGGTGCCGCAAAGACGGGGGCGGCTTGCACTGCGGGGGCTTGCCGGATCTGTTTCGACAGGCTGACGGTCAGCCGGTCATTTTCGTCGTATTCCCGCTTGACGGTCAGCTCGGTCAGGTCGTTGCGATTGAGCAGTTCGGCCAGTGCCTGAATAAAGGCAACGTCGCCTTCGTGATGACGCTTTTCTTGACCCGCTTTGGTGGAATCGTCGCTCATGCCGTCCTCTGGATGTCGTTGTCAGGGTCCGCGTTCTGTTTGCGCGGCGGATTTGGGCGTCCTTATAGACCGTAGGGCAACCCAAGGGAAAGGGATTTGCCGCTTAACCCCGGCGTTTCCATCGCCGGTGCACCCAGAACCATTGCTCCATATGGGCGCGGACCAGACCTTCCAGGTGGTCGTTCAGGGCCTGCATCATGGTTTCGGGATCGCTATGGGGGATTGGCGCGCCGACCTCAACCTTGAAGCTCAGCCCGTCAGGCTGGCGCACCCCCGCAACCGGCAGGATCAGCGCGTCATAACGCAACGCCAGTTCGGCCGGGGTCAGCACAGTTTTCGTCGGCAGGCCAAAAAAGCGCAGCTCGACGCCGTGATCGTCAAACTGGTCAAAGCCAAGCGCCAGCATCCCGCCCCCCTTGAGAAAGCGCAACATCGCCGCAAGGCCGGCTCGTCCGCGCGGAAACATCGGCTGCGAGATCGAGTTCAGCGCCGGAATGTAATGGCGGTTGAACGCCTCGTTGTTCATTGGGCGATAAAGCGCACCGACTGGCCAATCTCGGGCAGCCAGCGCTGCGCGCATGGCGTCGTAATTGCCAAAATGCGCAGCGGCAAGGATCACGGGCCGGCCTGTCGCCGCTGCCTCTTCCAGAGCAGGCAGGCCGGGGCCGGTCAGCGGGTCTGAGGCGCGAACGCGGTCGGTGAATTCATTGGCCGAGTAGGTTTCGGCCAGTGAGCGCCCGGCGTTATCAGGCACGGCGCGGGTCAGGCGGCGGATCTCGGCCTCGGAAAGGTCGGGGCGGGCCATGGCCAGATTGGCGCGGATGCGCTGTCGCCAGCCGGCAAGCGGTGCCAGCACATGAGAAAAGAGATAGCCCATGGCAGGGATACGCCGCTCATATGGCAGCAGCCGCGCCAGCCCCATGACGGCCAGAAAGGCACCATTGGCAATGCGATCGCGCAGCGCGACGGTTTCCTGGGTTTCGGTCTCGCTCATCGCGGTCCTTTGGTTGCGGCCCGGTTCATCGCGCGGGCCTCGCGCATCCAGACATACAGGCCAGCACCCACGATGATCAACGCACCTACGACTGTCCAGATATCTGGCAGGTTACCCCAGAAGAGCCAGCCCCAGAATCCGGCCCAGACAAGGCCAGTATAACCAAAGGGCGCGATGGCGGCGGCCTCGGCCAAGGAAAAGGCCCGGATCAGCAGGGCTTGTGCCGCGGTGCCAAAGCATCCGAGCAGCAGAAAAGCCCACAGGTCGCCCATTGCGACCGGCTGCCAGAAGATGGGCACCGCGACCGACGCAAGGACCGTGCCCACCACCGCTGACCACAGGATCGAGGTCGATGTCGAATCGGTTCGCGCGATCCGGGTCAGAATCGCACCGGCGGCATAGGTAAAGGCCGCGACCAGTGCAAAAAGTGCGGCGGGATGAAAGACGCCTGCACCGGGGCGAATAATGATCATCGCCCCGCATAGCGCGGTCAGAATGCCAAGCAGCCGCCGGATACCGATGGATTCGCCCAGAAAGATCGCTGCCCCCAGCGTGATCAGCACCGGGTTGATGTCCATGATCGCGGTTGCCTCGGCCAGCCCGATGAACTGCAGCGCGCAAAAGAACAGCAGGATCGAGCCGAACTGGGTTACTCCGCGAAAGAACTGCACGACCGGCCGTGATGAGGCAAATGTGCTGCGCAACCGCGGCGCAAAGATCACCATCACAATGACAAGATTGGTGATGAACCGCGCCCAGACCACCTGCACCGGATGATAGCGGGCCGAGAGATATTTTCCCGTCGCATCCATGAGTGTGAACAGCACAATTGCCAGCAACAGCAGCACGATACCACGCATCTGGGTTGCACGTGCCGGATCGCCCGGCTGAGCAAGAACCGGTGGCAGCGCGGCCGGATCGGCTTTCAGAGTCATGGCTGCGTCCTTTGGCTTGGGCGCTCAGGCGACAGCAGGGTCAAAAGGGGGCCGCCGCGCAGGCATTGGGCAACGAGGGAAACCGAAAAGGGGCAGGGCCGCCGCGACTGACGCGGCGGCCCGTAAGGTGCAAAGCAGCCGCGCGCATCAGGCGCGGCACGCTGTTATTCAGCCAAGCAGGCGGCGGGCCTCGGCGGCGGTGGCCTCGGCGGTGATCCCGAACTCTTTGTAAAGCGTCGGGGCAGGGGCCGAAGCGCCAAAGCCGGTCATGCCGATAAAGGCCGAAGTTTCTTCGCGGCCGCGCTCGCCCAGAAGCAGCCATTCCCACGGCTGGCGCACGGCTGCCTCGATCGCGATGCGAACAGTCCCGGCAGGCAGGACCTTGCTGCGATATCCGGCGTCCTGATCGCGGAACAGCTCCATCGACGGGACCGAGACGACGCGGGTCGGGATGCCTTCTCCCTCCAGCGTTTCGCGGGCAGCAACGGCAATCTCGACCTCTGAACCCGAGGCCATCAGGATAACCTTGGGTTCGGCACTTGCCTCGCGCAGCACATAGGCGCCACGGGCCGTGAGATTTTCTTCGCCCGAGTCCTCACGCAGGGTTGGCAGGTTCTGACGCGACAGCGCCATGACCGTCGGCGTGCTCTGGCTCGACAGGGCGATTTCCCATGCCTCGGCGGTCTCGACCAGATCGCAGGGACGCAGGGTCACCGTGTTCGGGGTCGCGCGGCAGATCGCCAGATGCTCGACCGGCTGGTGGGTAGGGCCATCTTCGCCCAGACCGATCGAGTCATGGGTCATGACATAGGTAACCGGCAGCCCCATCAGCGCCGACAGACGCATGGCGCCGCGCGCATAGTCGGTAAAGCACATGAAGGTACCCCCATAGGGGCGGAAGCCGCCATGCAGCCAGATGCCGTTCATCGCCGCGCCCATACCATGTTCACGGATGCCGTAATGGATGTAACGGCCCTTGCGGTTTTCCGGTGAGAAGATGCCCAGATCCTTTGTCCGGGTGTTGTTCGATCCGGTCAGGTCAGCCGAGCCGCCCATGGTTTCGCCCAGTTCGGGGTTAACCACCTCAAGCACCATTTCGCTGGCCTTGCGGGTCGCGACCTTCGGACGGGTCTCAAGCGCCTGCTTTTTCAGCGCGGCGATGGCGGGCGCCAGACGGTCGCTGATCTCGCCCGAGATGCGACGGGCGAATTCATCACGGTTTTCTGCCCCATCGACACGGGTCGCCCAGGCCTCACGCTCAGTGCGACCGCGGGCACCGATAGCGCGCCATTCGCTCAGGATGTCTTCGGGGATGACAAAAGGCTCGGCCTCCCAGCCCAGAGCTTCGCGCGCGGCGGCGATTTCCTCGGCCCCCAGAGGCGAGCCGTGCACGCCCGAGCTGTCCTGCTTTTTCGGCGCACCAAAACCGATGATGGTCTTGCAGGCGACCAGAACGGGACGGTCGTCCCTGCCACTGGCCGCGTCCTTGAGCGCACGGTCGATATCGGCTGCGTCATGCCCGTCGCAGGATAGGGTACGCCAGCCCGAAGCCTCGAACCGTTTCAACTGGTCGGTCGAATCGGACAGCGACACCCGGCCGTCGATGGTGATGTCGTTATTGTCCCAAAGAACGATCAGGTTCTTGAGCTTCTGGTTGCCAGCCAGGGCGATTGCCTCCTGGCTGATACCCTCCATCAGACAGCCGTCACCGGCGATGACCCAGGTCTTGTGGTTGCACAGATCGGCGCCGAACTGGGCGCGCATCGCCTCTTCGGCGATAGCGAAACCGACAGCGGTTGCGATGCCCTGACCCAGCGGACCGGTCGTCGTCTCGACCCCCTCGGCATGGCCATATTCGGGATGGCCAGCAGTGATCGCGCCCCATTGGCGGAAATTGCGGATCTGGTCGATCGACATCTGCTCATAGCCGGTCAGGTACAGCAGCGAATAAAGCAGCATCGAGCCGTGGCCCGCCGACAGCACGAAACGATCGCGGTCAAACCAGTTCGGCGCAGCGGCGTCAAATTTCAGATGGTTGCGAAACAGGACCGTGGCAACGTCAGCCATACCCATCGGCATGCCGGGGTGGCCGGAGTTCGCGGCCTCGACGGCATCCATGGAAAGGGCGCGGATCGCGGTAGCGAGACGCCAGTGAGAGGGATCAGCCTTACGGCGGGAGGCGATGTCCATATCGGGATTCCGTGCTGTTAGATTGGCGGCATGTCCTGATAGGCAGGCCAGCGCGCGGTTGCAAGCCGCGACCGGACCGCAAGGCCGGTTTCCCGGCATTCCTGCCGGTTTCCGCGCCACTTTCATCCCCGTTTTTCAGGGCAATACGATTTCATCGCCCCTTTGCCCGCATAAAGGATTTGCCGGCTGCCCGCGCAGGCCGCAAACTTGTGAAAAATCAGCAAATCCAACAGCGAGAGGGTGACTATGGCAAACCGCAGAACTGTGACCACCGAGCCGGTGGATGAGATACTGCCTCCTTTGCGGATGGCGACACTGGGCCTGCAGCACGTTCTGGTCATGTATGCCGGGGCAGTGGCTGTGCCGCTGATCGTTGGCAGGGCATTGAAACTTGCGCCCGAGGACGTGGCCTTTTTGATCTCGGCCGATCTTTTCTGCTGCGGGATTGCAACGATCATCCAGTCTCTGGGTATGACGCGCTGGTTTGGCATCCAGCTGCCGGTGATGATGGGGGTGACCTTCGCCTCGGTCGGGCCGATGGTTGCCATGGCCAACGCTTACCCCGGACCCGATGGCGCACGGATGATCTTTGGTGCCATCATCGGGGCGGGGATCGTCGCCATGCTGATCGCGCCGTTTGTTGGCCGGATGCTGCGTTTTTTTCCGCCTCTGGTGACTGGCACCATCATTCTGGTGATTGGCGTCACGCTGATGCGGGTGGGGATCAACTGGATCTTTGGTAACCCGGTCGGGCCAACCGCGCCAAAGCTTGTCGATCCTGTGGCGGCTGGCTGGCTGAACCAGCTTAAAGAACTGGCCGAAACAGGCGTTGTCCCGGCATTGCCCGACGGGTTTGCCCCGGCTCCAAGCGTGCAGAACCCGCTGTATGCCCAACCGGTCAACATCGCGATCTCGGGCGTCGTGCTGGTGGCGATCCTGCTGATCGCGCGTTTCGGGCGCGGCTTTGTCGCCAATATCGCGGTTTTGCTGGGGATGCTGATCGGGGCGGTGCTGACCGTCCTGCTGGGGCAGATGACCTTTGCCAAGGTTGCCGAGGCCAGCTGGTTCGGCATTGTCACGCCCTTTCATTTTGGCATGCCAATCTTTGATCCGGTGCTGATCGTCACCATGGTCCTCGTCATGATCGTCGTCATGATCGAATCGACGGGCATGTTCCTTGCGCTTGGCGAGATGACAGGGCGTGAGATCACGCCGCAGCGGCTGACCGCGGGTCTGCGCACCGATGGTTTGGGCACGCTGATCGGCGGGATCTTCAACACCTTTCCCTATACATCCTTCAGCCAGAACGTTGGGCTGGTCGGCGTGACCGGAATCAAGAGCCGCTATATCTGCGTGGCAGGCGGGCTGATCCTGATCCTGTTTGGTCTGGTGCCCAAGATGGGTGCGGCGGTCGAGTCGCTGCCAACCCCGGTTCTGGGCGGGGCGGGGCTTGTCATGTTCGGCATGGTCGCCGCGACCGGCATCCGCATCCTTTCGACGGTCGATTTCGCCGGCAACCGCAACAACCTGTTCGTGGTGGCCGTGGCGCTTGGCTTTGGGATGATCCCGCTGATTGCGCCGGACTTCAAACAATGGATGCCCCATGCGATCCATCCGCTGATCGAATCCGGCATCCTGCTTGCGACCATCGCTGCGGTCCTTCTCAACGCGTTCTTCAACGGTACCGGAGGCGATGCCGAAGGCGCAAAGCGCGCCGCCAGCATGGCTGATCACTAAGCTTACGGCGCATCCCCCGTAACCGGCTGTTCCGGCGGGCGGATGCGCAACCGCGTCAGACGGTTTTCGCGGCGGGTCAGCACCTCGAAGCGGTAGCCCTCAAACGAAAAAACCTGGCCCGGCATCGGGATTGACTGGGCCAGGTGGATCACCAGACCTGCCACCGTATTGGCCTCATCGTCGGGCAGGCTCCAGTCCAGTGCCCGGTTCAGGTCGCGGATCGTCATGGTGCCGTCAACGATATAATCGCCTTGCGGACCGGGGACGAGCGCCTGCACCTCTTCGGTGTCATGTTCATCGGCGATCTCGCCCACGATTTCCTCCAGAATATCCTCAAGCGTGATCAGCCCGCGCAGGCTGCCATATTCGTCCACGACCAGCGCAAAATGCGTGCGCCGTTTCAGGAACTCGCGCATCTGCTCATCCAGAGGGGTGGTTTCGGGCACGAAATAGGGCGGCATCGCCGTACTGAGAACGTCAAAGCTGCGCAGCGCCTCGGGGCCGTTTTCCTGTAAAGCCCGCCGCACACCGCGCAAGAGATCCTTGGCATGGATGACGCCAACGACGTTCTCGCGCTCGCCACGAAAAACGGGCAGGCGGGTATGGGGGCTTTTCAGGACCAGATCCAGCACCTGTTCGGCAGAAAGATCGGCGTCGATCATCTCGATGTTCGAGCGGTGGCGCATGACCTCTTCGACTGAGTGTTCGCCCAGATCCAGCACACCCATCAGCCGGTCACGCTCTTCCTTTTGTACCGCGCCACTGGACTGGGCTACGGCCAGAGCATCGGCAATCTCATCCTGCACCGAAAATACCGGGCCTGTCTGTGCCGCGCGAATTCCAGACAAGGCAAGAATGCCGCGCGCGATCAGCCGAACCAACCAGACAAGCGGCGATAGCAGCCGCGCCAGCACGCGCAGGGTCGGGGCGGCGCGGCAGGCAATGCTTTCAGGGGCGAGGCGGGCACAGGTGCGGGGCAGGACTTCGGCCAGAATCAGGATCAGGGCCGCCATGACCGCAAGCGCGATCGCAACGCCGCCCCAACCGCCAAGATGCAGGCCAAGTGCCGCGGCAAGTCCCATGGCAATAGACTTGACCAGATTATTGCCAAGCAGAATGGCTCCGTTCAGGCTTTCACTGTCCTGCCGGGCTGCAAGGGCCTCTTCGGCGCGGTTGTCGCCTTTATCCGCACGGGCCCGCAGCTTGCTGCGGCTGGCAGCTGTCAGCGCAGTTTCGGCGCACGCCAGCAAGGCCGATGTGGCGAGCAAGATCAGGATTGCCGCGCCCGCCAACCATACCAGCGGATCATGCACGGCATGGGCAGGCGTGGCGGCAGGCAGAGGCATCATTCCCTGTTCCGTTTGCGTCTTGCTTCGGCATTGGCCAGCGGATGGTGGTTCAGCACCAGATCACGCATTCGCTTGTCCAGAACATGGGTATAGATCTCGGTCGTGCCCAGATCCGCATGACCCAAAAGGGTCTGGATCACCCGCAGATCGGCACCACCTTCAAGCAGATGGGTGGCAAAGGCGTGGCGGATCACATGCGGAGAAACGCGCGCAGGGTCGATCCCTGCCGCCAAAGCCAGCTGCCCCAAAAGCGTATTCATCGCCTGCCGGGTCATGTGCCCTTCGCGGCTGGACGCGGGGAAAAGCCAGCGCGCGCCCTTGCCCGCGACAAGCTTGCCAAGCGCGCTGTCCGCCGGGGCATTGTCGCGCAGCTTTAGCCAGGCGGCCAATGCCGCCCGCGCAGGCTCGCTTAGCGGCACCATACGTTCCTTGCCGCCTTTGCCGCGGATCATCAGCAGGGCGGGGTTGCCGCGGCAGGCGCCAACCGGCAGTGAGACCAGCTCACTGACCCGCATTCCGGTCGCATAGATCAGCTCGACCAGCACCAGGTTGCGCGCCCGTTCAACCTCATTGCGTCCGAGCCGGGGCAGAGCGTCCAGCATGGCCTGAACCTCGGCCCGGTCCAGCACCTTGGGCAGGCGCTGCGCCCTGCCGGGTCCGCTGATGCGTCCGGCGGGATCATCCTCGCGCCAGCCTTCCTCAAGGGCAAAACGGGTGATCTGGCGGATCGCGGACAGCCGCCGCGCCCGTGTTGCCCGCGACAGGCCCTGCGCATTGCAATGCGACAGGTAATCCTCGATCCCTTCGCGGGTCACAGTCAGCAGTGACTGGTCATGCGCTGTCAGCCAGTCCGAGAAATCCTTAAGGTCGCGGCCGTAGGCCAAAAGAGTATTGCGTGCTGCGCCGGCCTCGGCAGCCTGTGCGTCGAGAAAGGCCGAAATCCGGCCCTGATCGCCAAGCCGCCCGCTGCTCATGGCACGCTGCTGCCCGGCGCGGGCATCATCACCGGGGCAAGGATCAGTTCGACCGCCGCCTGTCGCGCGATCTCTTGCTGGCCGAGCACGCGCAAGACGCGCAGCCCTTGCGCCGCGCGGGCCAGATCGCCGTCAAGCCCGGCATCGACATCCGAGATCGCATTCAGCAACGCTTCCCCCCGCTTTTTGGCAAGAATGAGTTGTGCTGCGTTTTCCGAGAGGTCCTTTTCGGAAGGACCGACGAAAGCAGGAAAAAGCTCTGCCGCCCGCGGTTCCATATTCCCTTGCGGGGGCGCTGCCTCTGGCTCACCCTCGGCAAAGCCAAGCAGCCATTCGTCAAAGGGATCGTTCCCCGGGCCGAGGCCCTGCACCACCTGTGGCTGACCGGCCTGCAGCGCAAGCCACAGGGCAATTTGCCCGGCTCGCCCCTCAAGCTGCATGGCACCGACATCGGCGCCGACCATATCGGCCAGAGCAGGCCCCAGCCCTGCCGGGATCATGGTGTCAAAGGCGCGGGGCAGGGCTTTGGCCACTGCGGCCGGTTCGCGCAGTAACAGCGCATCTGCCAGCGCCTGCACGGCCGAGGCACGCTCCCACACCCCGCCCGAGGCGGCGGGCTTTTGTTCCAGATAGATCATCCGCAACTGCGAGGCAGGGATCGCCCCGGCCCGCGCCAGCCGCTCTGCAGCGTCGAGACGCGCTTTCCAGCCGCCATTCTGGTCCAGATCGGCTAGCGAAAAGGCCAGCGGCAGACTGGATGAGGGCAGGGGCTGGCCAATCGCCTCATGCAAGCGCAGGTCCAGCGGCGTGACCACCGGCGGCGGCACCAGCTCATTGCTTTGGTCGGAATAGCCGTCGTCCAGATATTGGGCGAGCAGTGCCGCCATCTGCGGGTCGATCTGCCCCATCTGTTCGGCCCCATGAAAGACCAGTGCCGCCGCCGCCCAGTCACCACCAAGTGCAAGGCAGAAGATGCGGGCCGGAAAGCTGGGTGCGACCCCCGGGGTGCGGTCCATGGTCTGGCAGGCCTGTGCCTCATCCCCAGACAGCAGGGCGATATCGAACAGCCGCCGGAACCGTTGCGGGTCGCCGGGACCGGCGGTCTTCAGCAGCTCTTTCGCGGCACCGGTCGCGCCCATATCCAGAAGCTTGTCCACGCGGGCAAGAAACAGTGCACCTTCCTGCCCGGCCTCGGTGCGGGGCGGGTGCAGCTGTGCGGCAAGCAGACGCCGTTCAAGCCGGCGCAGCGCCGGCAGGCGCGGGTGTGAGCCGCGGATCAGCCGCACCAGCGTTTCCGAATCGCTGTCCCCCCACATATCTGCGGGCAGGCCAGCGGTACGCGGCGAAACGGTGCCCTTGCCGTCGGGATTTCCCTCGCCCAGCCGGGTTACGCCCACCGGCTCGACCGCGCCGGTAGGTGCAATATCGCGACGGCTGCGACGCCTGATCTCGGCCGGACGCGGATCACCAGGACGCCAGGAAGAGATACTGCCCGGATCCTGCACACTGCCCGACAGCCAATCGCTGGCCGACAATGGCGGCTTGGCCGCAGCCGGCAAAGCCAGCGTCAGTCCTGCGGCCAGCGCACAGGCAAGGACAAATCCGTCAGTCGAGGTCATTCTGCCCCGCTTCGCTGCCACCCGTTTCGGGGGCCGGTCCGGTTTCGGTGCCGTCATTTTCGCTGGTCTCAGACGTGACAGGCTGCGGCGCTCGCGCGGGGGCAGAGCTATCCGCGTCAAGGTCCAGTTCGACGGGCATGCGCATTTCGCGCGGGTCCGAGCTCATGTCGCCAAAATAGGCATAGCCCGCCAGCCCCGCCAGAATCAGGACCACCAGAACTGCTACCACCTTCAAAAGCCGCATGAATTGCCCTTTCCGCCTCAATATGCTTATAGGCCGGTCTGTCGCCGGTTCGTGTGAAATATATATGGCATTTCCCGAAAGATCACGCCATCTGTCTGTCCGGTTGCAAGAGGCAGGATCAAGGTGGTGATGCGGCGTAACATCGTGCTGATCGGGATGATGGGGGCGGGAAAGACCGCAATCGGGGGAGAGCTTGCGCGCCGCCTGAATCGGCCTTTCCATGATACCGATGCCGAGATCGAGCGTGCCGCCGCCATGTCGATCCCCGAAATCTTTGCCCGCGACGGTGAAGAGTTCTTTCGCGCCCGCGAATCAGAGGTGCTGCGCCGCGTACTTTCATCAGGCCCCGGAATTGTCTCAACAGGCGGCGGTGCATGGCTGCGTCCCGAAAACCGCGGGCGTATCGCTCAAGACGGCGTGGCAGTCTGGCTTGACTGCGATCTTGAGACGCTTTGGCATCGCGTCCGCCATCGACCGACAAGGCCGCTTTTGCAGACCGCCGATCCGCGCGGCACGCTTGAACGGCTGCTGACCGAACGCAGTCCCGTCTATGCGCTGGCCGATATCCGCGTGCCCGCGCAGCGCGGCGACACCATAGAACAGACAGCGAATCGCGTACTGGCTGCGATAGAGGCATATAATCCCGCGATACTGGAGGGCAAATGAGCATCGAGACCGTTCACGTTGAGCTTGGCGAGCGCTCATATGACGTGCGCATCGGGCAGGGACTGCTAAGCCGCGCGGGAGAAGAGATCGTCGCACTTGCCGGCAAACGCCGTGTGGCCATCCTGACCGATGAAACGGTGGCACGCCTGCATCTGCCTGCACTGCAAGAGACGCTGGCCGCTCAGGGGATCAATGCTAGGGCTCTCGCCCTGCCTGCGGGAGAGGGGACGAAATGCTGGGCCGAGCTGGGTCGCGCGGTCGAATGGCTGCTTGAGCAGAGGATCGAGCGCAAGGATCTGGTCATCGCCCTTGGCGGTGGGGTGATCGGTGATCTTGCGGGCTTTGCCGCCGCGATTCTGCGCCGGGGCGTGCGCTTCGTGCAGATTCCGACAACGCTGCTGGCGCAGGTGGACAGTTCGGTTGGCGGCAAAACCGGCATCAACAGCCCTCAGGGCAAGAACCTGATCGGCGCCTTCCATCAGCCTGCGCTGGTGCTGGCCGATATCGACGTGCTGACCACGCTTGCCCTGCGCGACTTCCGCGCCGGTTATGGCGAGGTGGCGAAATATGGCCTTTTGGGCGACGAGACCTTTTTTGAATGGCTGGAGACGAATGCCGCAGAGCTGATCTCGGACCCCGCCCTGCGTCAGCGCGCGGTACGCCATTCGATCGAGATGAAGGCCGGAATCGTCCAGCGTGACGAGACCGAGCAGGGTGAGCGGGCGCTTTTGAACCTTGGCCACACATTCGGCCATGCGCTTGAGGCTGCGACCGGCTATTCCGACCGGCTCCTGCATGGCGAAGGGGTGGCTGTTGGCTGCACTTTGGCCTTTGCGCTATCAGCCAAGCTGGGCCTTTGCAGTCAGGAAACGCCGTCACGCGTCGCCGCGCATTTTACCGCCATGGGGCTGCCCGCACATCTGCGCGACATTCCCGGCGATCTGGCGGATGACGAGGCGCTGATCGGCCTGATGGCGCAGGACAAAAAGGTTCAGGACGGCAAGCTGCGCTTTGTTCTGGCGCGGGGGATCGGTCAGGCTTTTGTCACGGACGAAGTAGATCCGGCAATGCTGCGTCAGGTGCTGGCCGAGTCGCGCTAGGCGTCTTTGGCCGGCTCCTCGGTCGGCGGTTCTGGCCGGTTGCGCGGCGGCACAATCTCATCATGACCCAGCTTGCGGTCGCGATCACGCCGCAGTGCCGCCCGACCCAGCATCAGCAAGGTGATCGGTGTGGTGATCAGGATGAACATGCCGATCATCAGCTCGTGGACGACCAGCCGCTGCTCGGTCAGCGAAAACATCAGCATCGAGGCCAGAATAATAGGCAGTGTCCCATAGCTGTAGCCCAGCGTCGGGGCGTGCAGCCGCTGGTAAAAGCTTTTCAGCCGCACCAGCCCTACGCCTCCCAGCAGAGTCAGCGTGGCACCGATGACCACAAACAACGCGATGATGATCGCCGCCCATGGGGGCAACTGCTCAAGATGCATCATTCGATCACTTCGCCCCGCATCAGGAATTTCGCCGCGCAAACGGTGGTGACAAAGCCAAGCACGGCAATGACCAGCGCACCCTCAAAAAAGAAGACATTGCCATTGCTCATGCCGATGACGAGAAACAGCAGCATAGCGTTGATATACATGGTATCCAGGCCAAGCACCCGGTCCTGAGCACGCGGTCCGATCAGCATACGCCAGCAGGCCAGCGCAAGCGCCAGGATCAGGGCGATCTGGGCATAGCCCAAGGCAAAGCGCAGGATCTCGGCCGTCATTCGAAAATCTCCATCAGCAACCTCTCGTAACGGTCGTGGACGATGCTTTGCCAGTCATCCGCGCTGCGCAGATCGAGGACATGCAGCAACAGCCGACCCTCCTCCTGATCGAATTCGATCCAGGCAGTGCCGGGGGTGCTGGTCAGGATGATTGCCAGTACCGCAATGGCATTCGGGTCGCGCATCGTCAGCGCCAGTTCGACAAAGCCCGAGTGATAGGCCGGATGGTTGGGCCCAAGGATCAGCACGCGCGCGACGGTGATGTTCGAGCGCAGGATATCGACCGCGACGATAGCCATCAGCCGGGGAATTGCCAGCCAGCGCCGGAAAACAGGTTTAGGCGGATGCAGATGTTCGACCGACCAGCCCGCGCCAAGCGCGATCAGCGTGCCAAGCAGCAGGTGGCCCAGGCTGAAGGCGGTCAGGATCAGCCACATCACCACCAGCGTCGCCGAAAGGACGGGATGAGGGATCAGCCGGCTCATGGGTTCACCTGCGTCTCTGGGCTGGCCATCTCCGCCGCGGGGGCGGGCTCTGGCTGCGGTCGAGTTTCAGGCGCTGCGGCATCTGCCTCGGGGGCCTCGTCCGGGGCGGGGGCCGGATCAGGCGCAAGGCTGGAAACCGGGGCTGCACGTACGTCCTGCGCACCCGCCAGCACGGCTTTGCGATAAACCCCTGGTTCCAGCAGCGCACGGGCGGTGTCCCGAGTATAACCCAGCAGCGCATCGGCTCGCACCGTCTGCAACGCAATCATGCCAAGCAGCAGGACCACCGGAACCACCTCAAGTGCAAGGATGCGCGGGGCTGGCCCTTCCTCGGCCCAGAAACGGCGGATACCAAAGCGCATCAGCGCAATCAGCGCCCCGAGCCCTGACAGGATCAGCATGGCGGCATAGACCCACAGCACCATCGGCAGATAACCCGCTGTCGACAGGTTATCCTGAATGGCCCCGCGCAGGATCGCAAGCTTGCCGATAAAGCCCGGCATCGGCGGCAGACCTGCAATCATCGCCGCGACAAGAGAGAAACAGATCGACATGGTCAGCCAACTGACGGTGCGCTGGCTCGCCGGGGCGGTGGTGTCCTCGACGGTGCCAAGGCCCATTGGCGCCCAGCGTTCCGACAGCGGGTCAAAGCCGTCATCCTCGACCGGGGCATCGTCATCGCCTTCGTCATTGCGGCTGACCGGCTCGGCAATCAGGAAAAAGGCCGAGATCGCGGCGGTCGAGCCGACCATGTAGTAAAGCGCGCCGCCCAGCATCAGGCTGCCGCCTCCGGCCTGTGCAAACCCGATCGCGGTCAACACGGTGCCGGACGAAATGATGGCCAGATAGCCGCCCTTGCGCACCAACTCAGGCGTGCCAAGGATGCCGATCATGCCAAAGCCCATGGTCAGGACACCGCCGATCATCAGAACCGGGGCGCCAAACCCCGCCGAGGGTCCGGCATCCGGCCCCAGTACCAACAGCGACAGGCGCAGGATCACATAGATCCCGACCTTGGTCATGATCGCCATGATCGCGGCGGCAGGCGGCGAGGCAGCCGCATAGGTCGGCGGCAGCCAGAAGCACAAGGGCCAGCTTGCCGCCTTGATCAGGAAGGCAAGGCCTAACAGGCCCGCGGCGGCATGGAACAGCACCCGCTCGGCATCGTCGAGCCAGTAAAGCGCGCGCCCGATATCGGCCATAGTCAGCGTGCCGGTGGTGCCATAGACCAACGCCACCCCGATCAGGAAGAACAGCGAGGCGGCAAGGTTCACGGCAAGGTAATGCAGCCCGGCCTTGATCCTTTCGGGTCCTGAACCGTGCAGCATCAACCCGTATGAGGCAGCAAGCATGACCTCAAAGAAAACAAAGAGGTTAAAGAGGTCTCCGGTCAGGAAAGAGCCGTTTACCCCCGCCAGCAGAAACTGGAACATGCTGTGATAATGCTGACCCTTGCCGTGCCAGCCCGCAGCCGCATAGATCAGCGACGGTGCCGCAAGCAGGGCGGTCAGCATCACCATCATCGCCGAAAGACGGTCGAGCACCAGCACAATGCCGATCGGCACCGGCCAGTCGCCAAGCCGGTACAGGCCGACAACCGTACCCCCCTGTTCGGTCGCAGATTTCACATCCGAAACCAGTTCGATCGAGGCAAGAAAGGTCAACCCGACCGCAACCAGCCCCATGATCAGCTTGGTCTGCCGGTTACGGTCGTTGTAAAACAGCATGATCGCGCCCGCGACGATCGGGATCAGGATCGGCGCAATCATCATATGGTCGGGCGCGACGCCGGTATTGATCATGAATGCCGCTCCTTACCATCGACATGGTCGGTGCCCGTCACCCCGCGCGAGGCGATCATCAGCACAAGGAACAGCGCGGTGGTGGCAAAGCTGATGACGATGGCCGTCAGTACCAGCGCCTGTGGCAGCGGGTCGGCATAGGCGGTCGGATCGACGAAACCGCCCTTGGGCATGATCGGGGCCGCACCAACATAAAGCCGGCCCATGGCAAAGATGAACAGGTTTACCCCATAGGCCAGCAGACACAGCCCGACGATCACCTGATATGAGCGCGGGCGCAGCATCAGCCAGACCCCTGAGCCGACCAGAACACCAATGGCAAGGGCAAGGATCAGTTCCATTACTTCAGCTCCTTGCCGGTGTCTGAGGGGCGGGCGACACGCAGCGACTGGTGAGCGATGGCGATCAACATCAGCACGATGGCCCCCAGCACCAGCGAGAACACGCCAAAGTCAAACAGCATCGCGGTCGAGAAGGGCACCTTTCCGATCACCGGAATATCCACATATTGCGCATGGGCGCTAAGGAACGGATAGCCAAATATCCACGAGCCCGCCCCGACCGCGGCCGAGATCGTCAGCCCCGACGCCATCCAGCGCACCGGCAGCACGGTCAGGCGCGCCTCGACCCAGCGCACATTGGCAGCGACATATTGCAGCAACAGGCCGACAGCCAGCGTGACCCCGGCGGCAAAGCCGCCACCCGGCAGGTCATGGCCGCGGAAGAACAGATAGGCCGACAGCGCGATGATCGGCGCAAACATCCATTGCATCAGCACAGCCGGGACAAACAGATAGGCCTCAAGCGCCTGTTCCTCGGCATCAAGCTGCGGACGCGGGCGCTCGACACTCTCCGGTGCGGGTCGGAAGCGGCGGAGCAGCGCATAAACCGTCAGCCCGACGATGGCGAGAACAGTGATTTCGCCAAAGGTGTCGAAAGCGCGGAAATCGACAAGGATGACGTTGACGACGTTCGTGCCCCCGCCTTCGACATAGGCGTTACGCAGGAACCAGTCACCGACCGAAGCGCCGGGCGTAGTCAGCAGCACCGCCAGCGCCAGCGCGGTCATGCCGGTCCCACAGGCCAGGGCAATCAGCAGGTCGCGGCTGCGGCGGGCACGGGCGGCAAGGTTGTTGTCGCCCGGGATCTCTTTGTCACGCTTGGGCAGCCAGCGCAGGCCCAGAAGCAACAGCGCGGTGGTCGCGATCTCGACCAGCAGCTGGGTCACGGCAAGGTCGGGGGCCGACAGCCAGACGAAGGTTGCGCAGGTGACAAGCCCCGCGCCCCCCATCAGCACCAGCGCGGCAAAGCGGTGATACTTGGCCTGCCATGCCGCCCCGACAGCACAGGTGCCGCCAACGAGCCATAGCAGCGCAAAGACCAGCTCATTCGCGCCGATCTTTGGCATCGGTACGTTCCAGTCCAGCGTACGCAGCACGAACCAAGAGGCCGCAAGTGACAACAGGACCATGGCGCGCAGTTGCGCCTGCAGCCCGTTCGCCGACAGCACGCGCAGCGCAAGTCGCGGCAGGCGGGTTGTCAGCATCTGCAAGAGCCAGTCAAACCCATGCGCGAAATCAAGCTTTCGCATGATCCGCGTCCCATCCTCGCCCGAATCGATCACCCGGCGCGGAATCAGATAGATCACCGCGCCCAGCGTCATGGCGATCATGCTCATGATCAGGGGCGGGTTGACGCCATGCCAGATCTTAAGGCTGAAATGCGGCAGATCAGGTCCGACGACGGCAAAGCTGGCCGTCTGCAGCCATGTGCCCAGAACCTGCTGGGGGAATATGCCCACAGCAAGGCAGATCGCCACAAGGATTGCCACCGGCAGCCGCATCAACAGCGGCGGTTCATGCGGTTCATGCGGCAGATCGGTCGCGGGCGGGCCGAAAAACACCGTCACGATAAAGCGCAGCGAATAGGCGGCACTAAAGGCACCGGCCACAACCGCGACATAAGGCGCAAAATTGTCAAGAAAGCTGCCGTTGTTCCAGACATAGGTCGCCTGAAAGAACATCTCTTTCGACAAAAACCCGTTCAGCAATGGCACCCCAGCCATGGCGCCCGAGGCGATGATTGCCAGTGCCGCTGTCACCGGCATCGCGCGCGCCAATCCTGACAGGCGGCGCATGTCGCGGGTCCCGGTCTCATGATCAATGATGCCGGCGGCCATGAACAGCGAAGCCTTGAAGACCGCGTGATTGACAATGTGGAACACCGCAGCGATCAGCGCGAAAGGCGTGCCGATGCCGGCCAGCGCCGTTATCAGCCCCAGATGGCTGATGGTGGAATAGGCAAGCATCCCTTTCAGATCGTGGCGGAAAAGCGCAATTACAGCACCAAGCAACAGCGTCGCCAGCCCGATTCCGGTAACGATCATGAACCACAAATCTGTACCGCCAAGCGCCGGGTGAAAGCGCAGCAGAACAAAGACCCCGGCCTTCACCATGGTCGCCGAATGCAGATAAGACGACACCGGTGTCGGTGCGGCCATGGCATTGGGCAGCCAGAAATGGAACGGGAACTGCGCCGATTTAGTGAACGCACCCAGCACGAACAGGATCAGCACCGCAGGATAAAGGCGATGAATGGTGATCTGCGGTCCTGCCGCCAACACCGCCTCAAGATCATAGCTGCCAGCGATCTGGCCCAGGATAATCATCGCCACCATCAGGCACAGCCCGCCTGAAGCAGTGACGATCAGCGACATCCGCGCACCGTCGCGTGCATCCTGTCTTTGATACCAATAGCCGATGAGCAGGAACGAGACGATGCTTGTCAGTTCCCAGAATACCACCAGCATGATGATATTGCCCGACAGAAGCAGGCCCGACATCGCCCCGGCAAAGGCCAGCAGACAGGAATAAAGCCGCGGAACCGGATCGTCGGGCGACATGTAATAGCGGGCATAGAGAATGACCAGAAAACCGATCCCCGCTACCAGTACCATGAACAGCCATGAAAAGCCGTCAATGCGGAAAGTCAGGTCAAGCCCAACGGAACTGACCCATTCAAAGGTCCCGGTGATACTTTGCCCATCGGTGACAGCGGGATAAAGCACACCCAGGATCACCAGCGCGACAATCATCGTCAGCCCGGCGAGCCAGGCTTCTGCATTGCGTGCTCCGATAGGAAGCGTAGCCGCCAAAGCGGCCGAAACGAATGGCGTCAGAACAAGCAACAGCAACAGGTTCTGTTCAACCATTGTCTTCCTTTTTGGGTTGGAGCTTGTTTGGATAATAGACGCGCGACGGGACGGAATACAACCGACCCGGTCGATAAAAGTGACGTAAAAATCCAAGATCAGGAATATTTTATCGCGCCCGTAAACAGGACGCGGAACCGGGGCCTTAACGGCCCCGATCAGGGGTCGCGTCACAAAGCTGCTCTCCGGTCAACAGGACCTCGGCGGGCAGGGGGTGGCTGATGAAATAAAGCGGGCTGGCCGTCGGCCCATAAGCTCCGCAGCCGTGAATGGCGATCAGATCGCCCTCATCAAGCCGCGGCAACAGCACCCGGCTACCCAGCTTGTCGATCGAGGTGCAGAGCGGGCCGGAAATATCCTGCGGCTCGTCTGGTCGGGTACCGCCTTCATCGCCGCCGACACGGTGGATGACGTAATTGCGCCGCAGCACCATCCCGAAATTGCCCGAGGCTGCAAGGTTCGCGTTCAGACCCCCATCACAGATGGCAATACGGCTGCCGCGCGATTGCTTGACCGAAACGACGCGGGCCAGGAACCAGCCCGCCGGGCCGACCAGATAGCGGCCAAGTTCCAGCACCAGCCGGGTGTCAGCAAAGCGCGGATCTGCACGGAAGGCATCCAGATCAGGCCCGACCCCGGCGGCGATGGCGGCAAGATCAAGCTCACTTTCGCCCGGGTGATAGGGAATGCCCAAGCCCGAACCGAAGATCAGCTTTCCCGGCCGCAGGTCCAGCGATACACAGATTTCAGAGAATACCTGCATAAAGATGCGCCAGTTCTCGCAGATCGCCTCGGATTTCAGCGATTGAGTGCCGGAATAGATATGCAGTCCGATAATGCGCAGGTTGGGCAAGGTGGCGATCTGGGGCAGTTCGGTCGGCGCGTTCTCGACATCAATGCCGAAGGGGCTGGGACGGCCGGCCATCTGGTCGCCAAATCCCTTGGGCACCCGCGCAGGGGCAAGCCGGATCATGACCGGCTGAACGCGCCCAAGCTCGGCCGCAATGGCATCGGCAAGCCGGGCCTCGCGCAGGCTTTCCAGCACCAGCTCTCCAACACCACCCGAGATGGCTGCGCGCAATTCGGCCTCGCGTTTGGCGGGACCGGTAAAACTGATCAGCCCAGGTTGCCAGCCTGTTTGACGGCCAAGCGCGAACTCTCCGCCCGACGAGACGTCAAGCTGGTCTACCTGATCCCGCATCCAACCCAGAAGCGCCGGGTTCGGATTGCTTTTGACCGCAAAGCTGATGCTGAACCAGCGACCGAGGTGCGCGCGCAGATGCGCCAGCCGCGCCGTGATCACATCGGTCGCATAAACATAGGCGGGGGTACCATAGCGTTCTGCCGCCTCGGCCAGATGGCGGTCCAGCGTGGCGGTCCCGGGCTCACTCAAGGGATTGGACATAGGCAAGGATGGCGTCGACGGTGTCGAAATTCTCCAGTGTCACATCGCCCGGCTGGACGCGAACGCCTGCCTGCTGCTCGACAAATGAAATCAGCCCGACCATCGCCACCGAGTCGAGGATGCCGCTGGAAAAAAGCTCGGTCCCGCCCTCAGGCGCAGTGTCGATGTTCAGGTCATTGCTGATATAACGGATCAATTCGTCCTTACCGAAACTCATGAAATAAATCCTTTTTTTTATCAATTTCCTAATGAGGCTTTAACGGCAGATATAATAGCCGGGCGGTCCAGCTTGCCGCTGGCAGTACGCGGCATCATCCCCTGCCAGGTATGATGGCGCTGCGGACGCATGTAATGGGGCATGGCACGGGCACAATGCGCGGCAAGTGCTGTTTCGTCGCCCTGTGGCAGGTAGCTGACAACCGCATGGACCGCCTGCCCAAGATCGGCATCCTCGACCCCAAAGGCGACGACATCACTGACCAGTCCGCTTTGCGAGATTGCGTCCTCGACCTCGGTCGGGGATAGGCGAAAGCCCAGCGTCTTGATCATCTCGTCCATGCGGCTGACAAACCACATATCCCCGTCATCATCGACGCGAACCAGATCGCCCGACCAGACCACCGGCTCATCGCCAAGAATATGGGCAAGTTCGGGGCATGGGCGGATCTTTTGGGTGGTGATTTCGGGTTTTTCCCAATAACCCATGCTGACCAGCGGGCCGGCGTGAACCAGCTCTCCCTGCTCTCCGGGACCGGCGATGCCTTCGCCATGCTTGATCGCAAAGACGCGCGCATTGGGGATCTGCTGACCGATCGAGCCCATTTTGGCCGCGAAACGTTCCGGCGGCAGGTAGGTCGAGCGGAACGCCTCGGTCAGCCCATACATCAGATAGATATCCGCGCCCGGAAACACCTGGGGCAAAAGCTCCAGAATGTTCGGGGGGATCTTGCCGCCGGTATTGGTGATCCGCCGCAGCGCGGGCAAAGCGGTCGGCCGGCCGGCCAGCAGCCGCACGATCTGGTTCCACAAGGGAGGCACGCCGGCGATACCGGTCACCGCCTCGGCCGCGGCCATGCGGATGATCTCGGCCGGCATGGTCAGCGGTTGATGAACGACGGTGCCGCCCGTCAGCATCATTGTCGTCAACTGGTTCAGCCCTGCATCGAAACTGTAGGGCAGGACGGAAAGCAGCCGGTCGCTTTCGTCAAGTTTCAGATATTGTGCAACCGAAATCGCGCCGACGCGAATATTTCGATGGCTCAGCATCACACCTTTGGGCGCACCTGTCGAACCCGAGGTGTAGATGATCATCGCCAATCCGCGCGGATCGCATTCGTCGGGCGCAGAGGCCCTGTCAGCGGCAGGCGCCGCCCAGAGGTCCGCGCCCTGGACAAGGCCCTCGGCCTTGCCCTGAACCAGATAGGCCGTGCCCTCGGGCAAGGCGTTTTCACCCGTCAGCGCGTCAAGCACGTTGCGGGGCAGGATGATTGCCCGTGCCCTGCTGTCGCGGGCGACATAAGCCAGTTGCGCAGGCGTCCAGCGGATGTTCACATTGACGACCACGGCGCCCACTTTCCATGCGCCGAACATGGCCGCGACCTCGTCGATGCCCTTGCGCAGATGCACGATGACCCGGTCACCTGGACGGATACCTCGCGCACCAAGCCAGTCGGCAATGCATCCGGCCTCGGCCGCAAGCTCGGCATAGGTGACAGAGCGGCCGCGATCCACCGCAGCGATCTTGCCTGCGCGATGCGGCAGATTATCGGCCATGAGGGACCACATGCTGCGGTCGAAATCCTTACTCATCGCCCGGCGCCTTCTTTCGCGCCGCAAAGATCGGCAGGCTGGGATAGATCTTGGCAGGTGAGCCGATGACAACAGAATCAGAGGGCACATTGGCGGTCACCGCAGTATTCGCCCCGATGCGCACCCGGTCGCCGATGGTGATCGGCCCCAGCACACAGGAATTCACCCCGATAAAGACGTCATCCCCGATGACAGGTGCACCCGGCCCCATGTTGGTGCCGATGGTGACATTGTGCATCACCCCACAGCGGTCACCGATGACCACATCGGGATGAATCGACAGCGAACCCTCGGCATGGATGATGTGAAAATCGGCGCCAAGCCTGACCTGCGGCGGGATCCAGACCTTGGTTACGTTCAGGATCAGCATGCGCATCAGCGCATAGGGTTTGGTAGCCAGCCAGCGCAGCGGGGGATTTTTGATCCCGATGGCCCAACGTCCGTATCTGTAGATGGCCAGAGAGACAAAGGCCGGCTCGGTCAGCGAACTGCCGTGTCGTCTGTAATCGTCCCTGAGGGTCTTAAACATCGCGGCGCACTTGCCAATGAAAATTTGGAACAATCCGTATTCCGGACCCATATTCCCATTGGCCGCCCCGGCTCAACCTGACGTTTAGGACGAGTTTTTGGACCTTTTGTCCTCTATCAGGTCCATCGTGCGCTGAATCTGGTCCCATCCGATCCGATAGCCGCTTGCAGTCCCGGAGCCGACCACCATCGCATAATGCTGCTGCCAGCAATCGGTCAGCAGTTTTAGCGAGGTCGTCACCCGATCTGCGGGCTGAAGGGTCAAAAGCGTGCCACGCGGTGCCATGGCGATGACACCATGGGCAAGCTGGCTGCCCTCGACCCCGACAACCATCTGTGCCGCACCGCAGGCCTCGGCCATATCGTCGGCGCTGTGGCGGTCGATATAAAGCGTGCGGAAACCATATTCCGTCTCGAACCGCTCGGCGATCTCGGCCTCATTTTCAAGGATACGGGCATCCCCGCTGGCGCCGCGAAAGATAAAGACCCCCGGCAGGGGCGTAAGCTTGCGCCCATTCAACAAGCGGGCACGGTTTTCCTGTGCCCTGGCGCGGCGATTGCTGTTGTTTTTCAGATCGTCAAACAGGATCAGCTCGTCAAAATGGACATTTCCAATGCGCCGGGGCGACATGCCCAAAAGCTCTTCATAACGGGCGGTATGGCCGCCGCGCGCGGGGGCCGAGGTGACAGGGTTGCCCGCCGCCTCGGCCAGTCGATAGGCAAGGCAGTCGTTCAGAAGCCAGTTCCCGAACCAGCGGTTGCCGATCCAGCTTTCATAAAGCGCACCGCCAAGGTTTTCGCGCGGCTTTGGATAAATCATGCCCGAGCGGCGACGTTGGCGCAGGTGACGCTCGGCCCCGCGGGCGTAAAGGACGCCATCAACAAAATCGACGTCACGAAAGCGATAGGCCATGGTCGGCGCGGTGTGTTCGGCCGGATTGCCCTGCATCTGGGCCAGAATGTCCGGCAGGCCGCCGAATTCTGTCTGGGCGATATGGTCAATCTGGTCGGGCAGCCAGATGCCCGCCAGAATCTCAACATCTTCGGCCGGGCAGATCTCCCAGCGCTCGATGGCGGTGTCAAAGAATTCCGCCAGGTCCAGACCGGCAAGGCGGCGCAGGCGGTTATGGATCGGTCTGAGCGAGGGCATGAAGGCTCGGATCTGGCTGGATTTTAGGAAAGTTTAGGGACGAACGGGACAAGCGCAAGGCAGATCAGCCGCCTTGAGCTGTATCCTTGAGGGCTGCGAGCAACGCCTCGGCAATCATCGCGTGATCGCTGGCAGACGGATGCCACAGGCAGGCGTTGCGCTGTGGCTTGTCCAGAACCACCAGGCGGTTCGCAATACCCCTTTCGTCTAGCAATGCTGCAGCACGGTGATGGGCCTCGACCAGCTCGGGGCCGTATTCGCCAAAACCCAGCAGCACCACCAGCGCACCGGGATTTTCCTGCGCACGCGCGCGCGCAAAATCGGCCAGCGCCGGGCCAAAGTCGCGGGCAAGATCACTGTTGTCCGTCCAACGCTCCTGTGGATCCAGAGGTGAGCCAAAAACATTCGAGCCAAGCCCGATCACGATGATATCGGCCGGTCGCTGGGGCAGGGCAGGCGCCTGTGGGTCTGCGGGCAGAGCAAGGGGATAGAGCTGCCCCATGGTCCGTTCCGGATCAGCACCACCGTAATTGCGCAAAAGACCGATGCCAGAACGTGCGATGATACGGTAATCTGCGCCCAGCGCGCGCGCCACTTGCGGGCCAAAGCTGCGACTGGTGTCCGTGGCAGCGTAAATCTCATCCTCAGTGCAATCACGGCGCTCGGCGGTATTGGCAAAACCGACGGTGTCGGAATCACCGATAAATTCGATCAGCCGGGGCGCGGGTTCAGGCGGGGCAAGATCACGGCCCGCATCATTTATGAAAAACCCGCCGAAAAGCGCAGGTCCCGGCGATTCGCTGATCTTTTCGGCGCGGATCTCGTGGCGGCCGGGCTTAATCCCTTCAATCAACAGGTCACGCAGTCCGGGGCGCGAGATTTCGACCGTTGAGCCGTCAATGTCGACCCGCCAGCGACTAAGCGAATCGTCAAAGCGCAAGCTGACAGAAGTCCCCTCGAATCGAGCGACGGCGTGAAATGCAGGCCATTCGTGACGATAGCCGCCATCAGGACCGGGCGCCGCTCGGCCGGTAATTGCGGCGGGTAATGGGCCAAGTTTTTGCTGCCAAGGCACCAGCCGCGCGCTGAAGGCCGTGTTTTCAGCCAGAGCGATCTGTGGCACCGGGGTCACGGGTCGGGCCGGACAGGGCCGCATGTAAAGGGCGACGATGGCGATCAGCACGCTGCAGGCAAGGCCGATAACGACCTCTCTGGTCCACCCTGATCGCATGATTGCCCGCCTGTTAAAACCGCCCCGATCCTTAGCGGAGCGGGGCGGTTTGTCATCTTGGCGAATTGGTGAGCATCCAGGGCCCTATGACAGGCCGCCGGTTGTTATTTTGCGGCGTCAAAGACCGGCTGATAGATCTCTTTCAGCCGTGCCACCGCCTCTTGCGGGGACAGTTCGACCGACTGGCCGTTGCGGCGCGAGGTCAGCTCAACCTTGTTTGCGGCAAGGCCGCGCGGGCCGACGGTAATGCGCCAGGGCAGGCCGATCAGGTCCATCGTGGCGAATTTTGCGCCCGCACGTTCATCCCGGTCGTCGTAAAGCGGGTCGAAACCCTGCGATTTCAGCTCTTTGTAAAGCGCCTCACATGCGCTGTCCGTCGAGGCATCGCCCTGCTTGAGGTTGACGATCCCGACGTGGAAGGGGGTCACGCCCTCGGGCCAGATAATGCCCTTGTCGTCATGGCTGGCCTCGATGATCGCGCCAAGAAGGCGGCTTACGCCGATCCCGTGCGAACCCATATGCACCGGAACGCGCTGACCATCGGGACCAACCACGGTCGCCCCCATCGGCTCGGAGTATTTGGTGCCAAAGTAGAAGATCTGGCCCACCTCGATACCGCGCGCGACGCGCCGCCGCTCGGCCGGGATCTGGTTGAACAGCGCCTCGTCATGGGTTTCATCGGTGCGGGCGTAGCGGCTGGTGAACTCTTCCAGCACTGCCTGACACTGCTCGACGCTGTCATAATCAATGTCGCGGCTGCCGAATTTCAGATCGGTGATCTCGCTGTCATAAAAGACCTCGGATTCGCCGGTTTCGGCCAGTACCAGAAACTCATGGGTGTAATCGCCGCCGATCGGGCCACCATCGGCCCGCATCGGGATCGCCTGCAGGCCCATACGCTCATAGGTGCGCAGATAGCTGACCAAATGGCGGTTATAGGCGTGCAGCGCGTCTTCCCTGGTCAGGTCAAAGTTGTAACCGTCTTTCATCAGGAATTCGCGCCCGCGCATGACGCCAAAGCGCGGCCGGATCTCGTCGCGGAACTTCCACTGGACGTGGTACAGCGTCAGGGGCAGATCCTTGTAGCTGTTCACATGGGCGCGAAAGATATCGGTGATCATCTCTTCGTTCGTGGGCCCGTAAAGCAGGTCACGCTTATGGCGGTCCTTGATGCGCAGCATCTCTTCGCCATAATCGTCATAGCGGCCGGATTCGCGCCACAGGTCAGCCGATTGCAGAGTCGGCATCAGCATGGCGATATGTCCGGCGCGGGCCTGTTCCTCGTGCACGATCTGCTCGATGCGGCGCAGCACCCGATAACCCATTGGCAGCCAGGAATAGATGCCCGCCGCCTGCTGTTTAATCATGCCGGCGCGCAGCATCAGCCTGTGGCTGACAATCTGGGCCTCTTTGGGGTCTTCTTTGAGAACGGGCATGAAATAGCGCGACAGACGCATGGCAGGTTCCTCATCATGGGCCGGCACGAGTTAGCGCAGAGCACATCGCGGAGCAACGCCTTCCTTGCAACCGGCCTAAGGACCGTTCACATAGAAAAGCGGAAAACGCGAGGACGGGAGCCGAGGGATCATGCCACTACGGGTGCAGAAACAGGTCCTTTATTGGGGCGGCGCATTTCTGGTACTGCTCATCACGCTGTGGCTACTGGGCAATGCCATCATGCCCTTTATTCTGGGTGCGGCGGTTGCCTATCTGTTCGATCCCCTCGCCGATCGGCTTGAGCGGTTAGGGCTGTCGCGCACCACCGCGGTCGTGCTGTTGACGCTTTGCGGCCTTATTCTGGTCGTCGCATTGTTCTTGCTGCTGATGCCGGTCCTTGTGCGGCAGACGACTGCGCTGATCGATACAGCACCCGAAATGTTCGGGCAGCTGCAGCAGTTCCTGATGCGGCGTTTCCCCGAAGTCTTTACCGAAGGGAACCCCGTCAACACCGCGCTTGGCAACATCGGCGAAAAAGTCAGTGAGCGCGGGGGCGAGCTGGTCAGCACGGTGCTGGGCTCGGTCATGGGGGTGGTCAGTGTCCTGATGCTGATCGTCATCGTGCCGGTCGTCGCCTTTTACCTGCTGCTCGACTGGGACAACATGGTCGACCGGCTGGACGAGTTGTTGCCGCGCGAACATGCCGCGACCATCCGCAAACTTGGGAATGAGATCGACGAGGCGCTGTCGGGCTTTGTGCGCGGGCAGGGCATGGTGATCCTGATTCTCGGCACCTTCTATTCGGTCTGCCTTGGTCTGATCGGCCTGCCGTTCGGGGTCGCCATCGGGGTGATCGCCGCCTCGCTTTCCTTTATTCCTTATGTGGGCGTGCTGGTCGGCGGCGCGACCGCCATCGGTGTGGCCCTGTTTTCTTTCTGGGGTGAGCCCTTCTGGATCGGGGCGGTGATCGCCGTTTTCGTCCTCGGCCAGATCGTCGAGGGGAACTACCTTCAGCCCAAGATTGTCGGCGGCCATGTCGGGTTGCATCCGGTCTGGCTGATGCTCGCCCTGACCGTTTTCGGCTCGCTCTTTGGTTTTGTCGGCCTGCTGGTCGCGGTACCCGCGGCGGCCGCGCTTGGCGTTTTGGTCCGCTTTTCTGTCGGGCGCTATAAGGAAAGCGCGCTTTATACAGGTCGCGATGTACCAGCTCCGCCCGCACCGCCCATGCTGGTCGAGATGGTGCCGCGTGGCACGACAGAACGCGCCCGCCAACTTGCCCAGCTTTCACGCGACGTGACGCTGGCGCAGCTGCAGCGCGACGAACATCTGGCCGATCTGCTGGATGAATATCTGCATCGTCAGAAAAAGGGCCAGGTTCCCGATTTTACGGGCCCGCCTTCACCGGCCGAACTGCGGATCAAGGCGCGGGAATTCCGACAGGAAAAGGGCGACTGAACAGTGGCCAGACAATTGACCCTGGATCTGACGATGCCACCGGCCTCGTCCCGCGACGATTTTCTGATCACTGCGGCAAATCGCGACGCGCTGGCCATGCTGGATGCGCCCGAGCAGTGGCCTCAGGGTCGGCTGCTGCTGATCGGTGGGGCGGGGTCGGGCAAATCGCATCTGGCAGGGTTCTGGGTTGCCGAACACGATGCCTTTTTGTGTCACGGCTGGGCGCTGACCCCCGAAAATGTCGATGAGATGATCCGCCCCGGCGCGGCTCTGGTGGTCGAGGATGCGCATGAAATCGGCGGCAATCCTGCAGCGGAACAGGGGCTTTTCCACCTGTGGAACCTTGTGGGCGCGCGGCAGGGTCTGTTGCTTGTCACAGCACGCAGTGCCCCGCGCGATTGGGGACTGGTGCTGCCCGACCTGCGTTCGCGGCTTGATACGGCGGCGCAGGCTATCCTCGGGCCGCCTGATGACGCGCTGCTGCCTGCGGTGCTGGTGAAACTGTTTGCCGACCGGCAGATCCAGGTCTCGCCCGAGGTGGTGGACTGGCTTGCCCTGCGGATGGAACGCGACCTTGATCTGGCGCGGCGGCTGGTTGCTGCCATCGACCGCGAATCCCTTGCAGATCGTCGCGCCATCACGCGTCGTCTGGCGGCCGAGCTGCTGGACAAGCTGTCCCCGGCCGACGCATGATCCGCCGGTATCCCTTAGCGATCCGCGACATGACCCAAGCCGATTTTCTCAAGTCTCCGTTTCCTGCTCCACGCCAGATTCCCGAAGGCACGCCCGAAGGGCCGTCGCGCTTTTTCAACCGCGAGATAAGCTGGCTGGCCTTTAACTGGCGCGTGCTGGATGAGGCGCGAAATCCACGGGTTCCGCTGCTTGAGCGGCTGCGGTTCCTGTCGATCTCGGCCACCAATCTTGACGAATTCTATACCGTCCGGGTGGCTGGCCTGCGTGAGCTGGTGCGCGAGGGTAACACGACGCTGTCCGACGACGGCCTGACCTCGGCAGAGCAGCTGGCACTGGTCAACTCTGACGCGCGGCGGCTGATGAGCGCGCAGCAGGCGGTCTGGAACGGGCTGCGCCGCGAGATGGAACAGGCCGATATCACCATCCTGTCGCGTGGCCGCGTCACCCGCGCCGAAGAAGAATTCCTGCGCCGGCATTTCATGGACCAGGTCTTTCCAGTACTTTCTCCGCTGGCCATCGACCCGGCCCATCCGTTCCCGTTCATACCGAACCTTGGTTTTTCGCTGGCACTGGAACTGGCACGGGAAAGCGACGGACGGCAGATGCAGGCGCTGTTACCCATCCCGCAACAGGTGGCGCGCTTTGTCGCCCTGCCGGGGGGCAAACGCTTCCTGAGGCTGGAGGATCTGCTGCTTATGCATCTGCCAAGCCTGTTTCCGGGCTATCGCGACATCGGCCATTGCGCCTTTCGCGTGCTGCGCGACAGCGATCTTGAGGTCGAAGAAGAGGCCGAGGATCTGGTGCGCGAATTCGAGACGGCACTGAAACGCCGCCGCCGGGGCAGCGTGATCCGGCTGAAGATCACCTCGGGTGCCCCGGATCGTCTGCGCCGCTCGATCATGCAAGAGCTGAACGTGAACCCCGAAGAGGTGGTCGAGGTGGAAGGCCTGCTTGGCATGGCCGATCTGCATGAGCTGGTGCTTGATTCGCGCCGCGACCTGCAATGGCCGACCTTTACCTCTCGTGTGCCTGAGCGGGTACAGGACCATGACGGCGACATGTTCGCGGCCATCCGGCAAAAGGACATGCTGCTGCACCACCCCTATGAAACCTTTGATATGGTGGTGCGGTTTCTTGCGCAGGCCGCACGCGATCCGAATGTGCTGGCGATCAAGCAGACGCTTTACCGCACCTCGCGCGACAGCCCTATCGTGGACGCGCTGTGCGAGGCAGCCGAATCTGGCAAATCGGTGACGGCGCTGGTCGAGCTGAAGGCGCGTTTTGACGAGGCCGCGAACATCCGCCAATCACGACGGCTGGAACGGGCGGGCGCGCATGTCGTCTATGGCTTCATGCAATACAAAACCCATGCCAAGATCAGCACCGTGGTCCGGCGCGAAGGCGACCAACTGGTCACTTACTGTCATTTTGGAACCGGCAACTATCACCCGATTACGGCGCGGGTCTATACGGACCTTTCCCTTTTCACCTGTGATCCCGCGCTGGGGCGCGACGCCTCCAAGGTGTTTAATTTCCTGTCGGGCTATGTTCAGCCCGAGGGGCTGGAAAACATTGCCATTTCGCCCATCGACCTCAAGGAACGGCTGCTTGAACTGATCGCCCGCGAAACCGAATTCGCCCGCCGCGGCCGCCCCGCGGCGATCTGGGCCAAGATGAACAGCCTGATCGAAAAAGACGTGATCGAGGCGCTGTATGCCGCCAGCCAGGCAGGGGTCAAAATCAACCTTGTCATACGCGGCATCTGCGGGCTGCGCCCCGGGATCGCCGGGCTATCCGAAAATATCCGGGTCAAGTCGATCGTCGGGCGGTTCCTTGAACATTCCCGCATCGTCTGTTTCGGCAATGGCTTTGGCCTGCCGTCCAAAAAAGCGCGGGTTTTCATCAGCTCGGCAGACTGGATGGGTCGGAACCTGTCGCGCCGGGTCGAAGCGATGGTCGAATGTTTCAACGAAACCGTAAAGGCCCAGATCACCAGCCAGATCATGGCCGCCAATATGGCGGATGAGGCGCAAAGCTGGCTTTTGCAGCCTGACGGTCGCTATTTGCGTTATCTGCCTGCCGGGCGTGACGATCTGTTTTCCTGTCACAAATTCTTTATGGAAAACCCGTCATTGTCCGGGCGGGGCTCCGCCGGTGCACGTGACGTTCCGGCTTTGATGCACTCGATGGATTGACGCAGCGCGGCAATTGCCCCATCCAAAACGCGCCCGGCGTGGTAACGGAATCGAGAGGACCCCCGATGAACGGCATCATGACCGCAAGCGGAGAAACCATCGAACCCTTTGGACGCTCGCTGTTTGAGCGTGCTTCGGAAAGGGCGCTTAGCCGGGTTGGCGTGGTCGATGTCGGCTCGAACTCGATTCGCATGGTGGTTTTTGACGGTGCCGCCCGCTCACCGGCCTATTTCTATAATGAAAAGGTCATGGCGGGGTTGGGACAGGGACTAGCCACTACCGGGCGGCTGAACCCCGACGGCGTACGTCGCGCCATGTCGGCACTGCGCCGCTTTGCTGTGCTGGCCGACAGCATGGGGATCAAACCGCTGACCTGCGTGGCCACCGCCGCGGTACGCGAAGCCGAGGACGGCCCCGCATTTCGCAAGGCGGTCGAAAAAGAAACCGGGCTGAAACTCTGGGTCATCGACGGCGAAGAAGAGGCGCGGTTGTCAGCGCAAGGGGTGCTTTTGGGCTGGCCCGACGCCAAGGGCCTTGTCTGTGACATCGGCGGCAACTCGATGGAGCTTGCCGAGGTCAAGGATGGCAAGGTGGGTCGGCGCATCTCGACCCCGCTTGGTCCCTTTCGGCTGCAACAGGTCAAGGGCGGTGCCTCGGGCCTGCGCGACCATATCCGTGACACGATCGAGCAGGCGGCCGAGCATCTTGGCCGTGATGCCGGGCAGATCTATCTGGTCGGCGGTTCGTGGCGCGCCATCGCCCGGCTGGATATGGAGCGGGCGAAATATCCGATGACCGTCCTGCATGAATACCGCATGTCGCCCGACGCAGTATATGAGACGGTGAAATGGATCAGCGGGAAAAGCGTATCCGAGATGCGCTCTATGACCGGCATTTCGCAAAGCCGGCTTGAGCTTGTGCCTCTGGCCAGCCTTGCCTTGCGCCAGCTGGTGCAAAGCTTGCAGCCGAAATCGCTGGCGGTGTCCTCATACGGCATCCGCGAGGGGCTGCTGTATGAACAGATGCCCGCCGGGCTGCGTTCGCGCGATCCGCTGATCGAAGCGGCGCGCTTTGCCGAAAGGCAGATGGCGCGGATGCCGGGCTTTGGCAAAAAGCTATACCACTTTCTTGAACCGATCTTTGTCGATCTGCCCCCTGAACGCGACCGGCTGATCAAGGCCGCCTGTCTTTTGCATGACACGACCTGGCGCACCCACCCTGATTACCGGGCGGACGCCTGTTTCGACAACGTGACCCGGGCAAACATGGCGGCGCTGTCCCATCCCGAGCGGGTGTTTCTGGGCCTGTCGTTGCTGCACCGCTATAAAAACAGCCGCGCGAACTCTCCCATGGCGCCCCTTTTTGCGCTGCTTTCGGAAAAAGAGATCCGAGAGGCCGAGGTTCTGGGTAAGGCCATGCGCTTTGGCGCCATGTTCTCGGTCAAGGACCCGGCCGAGGCAGGCACGCTGAAACTGCAGCGCAAGAAAAAGCAGCTGGAGCTGAAACTGACGCGTATCGGGCGCGCCCTGATGGGCGAGGTGGCTGAGGCGCGTTTCCGCACGCTGGCCGAGGCGATGGGCGTGACCCCGGTCGTCACCGGCGACTGAACCGGGGTACTTGAGCGCCCCCACCGATGTCAGGGATGCGCGACGGGACGCCTCAGGCGCCCCAGGTCCGTTCAAGCACATTCAGCCAGTTCTTCCAGGCGATCTTTTCGACCAGTTCGCGGCCATAGCCATGGTCAAGCATCGCCCCGGTCAGGTTCTGCAATGCAGAGGCATCGGCCAAGTCCTCGGGCATGTCAGCGCCGTCGAAATCCGAACCCAGCGCCACGCCATCCTCGCCCAGAATGCTCAGCAGATGGTCAAGGTGGCGCAGCATGATTTCAAACCCGTGCATCGGATCGCGGCGCCCTTCGGGGTGCAGGAACCCAACGGCGAAATTCAGGCCGACCAGTCCCTTTGTATCAGCGATCACTTGCAACTGCCGGTCGGTCAGGTTGCGCGAACTGGCCGCGACAGCATGGGCGCAGCTATGGCTGGCGACCAACGGCGCATCCGAAAGCGCGGCGATATCATCAAAGCCCTTTTCGTTCAGATGCGACAGATCCAGCATGATGCGCAGCTGATTGCATTCGCGCACCAGCGCCTTGCCCGCATCGGTCAAGCCCGGCCCGGTATCCGGCGAAGAGGGAAAGGCAAAGGGCACTCCATGCCCATAACGCGTCGGGCGTGACCAGACCGGCCCCAGCGAACGAAGGCCCATCGCATGCCACACATGCAGGGCATCCATATCCGTGACCGGCTCGGCACCCTCGATATGCAGGATAGCGGCAACACGACCCTCGGCCATGGCGGTACGGATATCCGCAGCAGTCTTGCAGATCGACAGGGTGCCGGTCCGCTCCATCGCCATCAGCTGGCCGGCCTGGGCAATAGCATGGGGCAGGGCGTCATCGGCCGCGATTTCGGGCGGAAGGCCCAGCGAAAAGGGTGGGTTCTTTTTCAGCATCGCCGCCAATGCGTCATCAGGACCGGACGGAGAAGGCGTCCAGATGGCAAAGAAACCGCCAGCGAAACCGCCAGCCTTCATGCGGGGCAGGTCAAGATGCCCCTCGCCATTACCTTCCAGCCACAGACGGTCGCGCTCCGGTCCGGCGGCCACCATGCGCTGCAAGAAATCATTATGTCCGTCAAAGACCGGAATCATCGCTTATCCTTTCGCTCGGGCAGCGCCAACATGACGCGGCACGAAAACCGCTGCAACCTCGCACGGTTCGCCGTAAGCTCAGGTTGTGAACACGAAAAAGGGAGAGCCAGGCCATGACCCGCATCGACAAGGAGTTTTCCGGCCAGACCGTGATCTGCACCTTTGATGTGTCGCCCGGCACGGCGCATGATGTGCTGGAGGCGCTGTCACAGGCCTATGATCAGGTCATCAGCCGCCAGCCCGGTTATGTCTCGGGTGCGATCCATCTGAACGACGCCCAGACCCGGATCTGTACCTATTCGCAATGGCAGGACCGGCGCGACTATCAGGCCATGCTGCGCACCCCCGAAATGCGTGAGCGTAACCGTACAATCCACGCCATGTGCCGCCATTTCGAACCGGTGATGTATGAAGTTGTCGAAACCTGGGCCAGTTGATCCGCCAGGAATGCTGCACCTGCGAAAAAGCCGTGCATCATCTGCGCAGACCCCCTAGTCTGGCGGGAAAGACGGGCGATTTTCGGGACGGAGCGGCGTCATGGCAGGACGGATCATCACCATAGCCCAGCAAAAGGGCGGGTCAGGCAAGACCACCATTGCGGTCAATCTGGCCGTGGCCTTACGGGGGCGCGGCCATTCGGTGGCGCTGCTTGACACCGACCCGCAGGGCAGCCTTGGCCGCTGGTTTCTTGAGCGGCTGGAGCGGCTGGGCGAGGATGAGGCGCTGGAATTCTCGACCTCGTCCGCCTGGGGGGCAAGCTACGAATCCGAAAAGCTGAAAAAGCGGTTTGATTTCGTCATTATCGACACCCCGCCAAAGATTGACAGCGATCTGCGTCCGGCGCTGCGGGTGGCCGATCTGGTGCTGGTGCCGGTGGCGACCAGCCATGTCGACCTGTGGGCGACCGAAGGGGTTCTGGATCTGGCCCGCCGCGAAAAATGCGACACGCTGATCGTGCTGAACCGGACCCGCCCACAGGCACGTCTGACCGCCGAGGTGGCCGAAGGGGCGGCCGCGCTGGAAACTGAGGTGGCCGGGGCACGGCTTGGCAACCGCGTTGCCTATGCCGAGGCCCTGGGCAAGGGGCTGGGCGCTGGCGAGGTCGCACGCAATACCGCCGCCCGCACCGAGCTCGATACCCTGACCGAAGAGGTTTTGTCCATTCTGCGCTGAAACCGGCCGATCCTTGCGGGGGCAATGAAACCTTTTGCGGTTCGGGGCGTTATCTGCCCACAAGCCCTACAATAGACGAGGTCAAGATGAAGCTGTCGTTTTCCATTGCCGTTCTGGCGACGCCGCTTGCCTTGGCTGCGTGCACGCCGGAAACCGCACCCCCTGATGAGCCGCCCGAAACCGCAGCCGCCAGCGATCCCTGCGGCGCGGCGCGCTATAGTCATCTCATTGGCCAGACTTCCCCGACGATCACCGTGCCCGAAGGGCAGATGTATCGCATCGCCCGCGAAGGCCAGCCGATGACTATGGAGCTGATCCAGGACCGCCTGACCTTTATCGTAGACAAGCGCGGCAAGCTCATGTCGGTGAGCTGCAGCTAGAGCAAAGACTCACCAGTCAACGGTGGCGACGAGAGCGCTTGTTGCCACCGCGTTGCCCGGCGCGCCCAGCGGTTGACCGTCCCGAGGATTTGACCGCCGCCTCGGCCGCCTCTTCGACAGCGGATTGCCGCGCCAGAGGATCGTCCGAAATCGCAAGCTCTACTGCTTCGAGCCGTTTCACCTCATCACGCAGCCGCGCGGCCTCTTCGAATTCCAGATTTTCGGCAGCCTTGCGCATCTGTGCCCGCAACGCATCAAGATGGGCGGCCAGGTTAGAGCCGACCATAGGTTTATCCACCTTGGCCGTGATGCGCGACTGATCGGTGTCGCCCTGCCACAACCCGGCCAGAACATCCTCGACGTTCTTTTTGACCGTCTGGGGCGTGATGCCATGGGTCTCGTTATAAGCGATCTGTTTCTTGCGACGACGCTCGGTCTCGGCAAGGGCGCGCTCCATGCTGCCCGTGATACGGTCGGCATACATGATGACGCGCCCCTCGGCGTTGCGCGCCGCACGGCCAATCGTCTGGACCAGCGAGGTTTCCGAACGCAGAAAGCCCTCTTTATCGGCATCGAGAATGGCAACCAGCCCGCATTCGGGAATGTCCAGCCCCTCGCGCAAAAGGTTGATGCCGATCAGTACGTCAAAGGCACCAAGGCGCAGGTCGCGTAGAATTTCGATACGTTCGATCGTGTCGATATCGCTGTGCATGTAGCGCACGCGGATGCCCTGTTCATGCATATATTCGGTCAGATCCTCTGCCATGCGCTTGGTCAGCGTGGTGACCAGCGTGCGATAGCCGCTGGCGGTGACCTTGCGCACCTCGTCCAGCAAATCGTCGACCTGCATTTCGACCGGCCGGATCTCGACCTCGGGGTCCAGCAGGCCGGTGGGGCGGATGACCTGTTCGACAAAGACACCGCCGGTCTGGTCCATCTCCCATTGTGCGGGGGTGGCGCTGACAAAGACCGATTGCGGGCGCATCGCGTCCCATTCCTCGAACTTCAGGGGCCGGTTGTCCATGCACGAGGGCAGGCGGAAACCATGCTCAGCCAGCGTGAACTTGCGGCGGAAGTCACCGCGGTACATGCCGCCGATCTGGGGCACGCTGACATGGGATTCATCGGCAAAGACGATTGCGTTGTCGGGGATGAACTCAAACAGCGTCGGCGGCGGCTCACCCGGGGCGCGACCGGTCAGATAGCGCGAATAGTTCTCAATCCCGTTACAAGTCCCCGTCGCCTCAAGCATTTCCAGGTCAAAGTTTGTGCGTTGTTCAAGCCGCTGGGCCTCAAGCAGTTTGCCTTCATCAGTCAACTGTTTCAGCCGCGTTTGAAGTTCTGCCCGTATCCCTTTGACAGCTTGCTGCAAAGTCGGGCGCGGCGTCACATAGTGGCTGTTTGCATAGATACGGATCTGTTTGAAGCTGTCAGTCCTGGCACCGGTCAGCGGATCAAATTCCGTAATGGATTCAAGCTCATTTCCGAAAAAGTCAAAGCGCCACGCCCGATCTTCGAGGTGTGCAGGCCAGACCTCGATCACATCGCCCCGCACCCGGAAACCGCCGCGCTGGAAAGCTGCGTCAAGGCGACGGTATTGCTGTGCAACCAGCTCGGCCAGGAACTGACGCTGATCATAGGATTGCCCGACGACAAGATCTTGCGTCATCGCCGAATAAGTCTCGACCGAGCCGATACCATAGATGCAGGAAACCGAGGCAACGATGATCACATCATCCCGCTCTAACAGCGCACGGGTGGCCGAATGGCGCATCCGGTCGATGGCCTCGTTGATCTGCGATTCTTTCTCGATATAGGTGTCCGAGCGCGGCACATAGGCCTCGGGCTGGTAATAGTCGTAGTAACTGACAAAATATTCGACGGCATTTTCAGGAAAAAATCCTTTGAACTCGCCGTAAAGCTGCGCCGCCAGCGTCTTGTTCGGTGCCAGAATGATTGCCGGGCGCTGCGTCGCCTCGATCACCTTGGCCATGGTAAAGGTCTTGCCGGTACCGGTTGCCCCCAGCAGAACCTGATCGCGCTCACCATCCTGGACGCCGCGCACCAGCTCGGCGATGGCGGTAGGCTGGTCCCCGGCGGGCTGGAACTCGGAATGCATGACAAACCGCTTGCCACCTTCCAGCTTGGGCCGGGTCACTTCGGGAAAGCGTGCGACGGGGGCGTTGGTGTTGTTGTGACCCATGGTTTCACCTTTGTTCCTGCCATGGGTAATCTGGCGCATTCGCGCCACGATGCAACCCCGGCAAGGGAATATCCTGTCACAAGCCCGCTGGCGCGGCGGTAAATCGCATGTCGGGCATCTTGAATGCGCGCAGCGCATCGGGGATAAGACAGGCAAGCAAGAACAGAGGGTTCCCGCCATGCGAGTTCGCATCTACAAGCCTGCGCGCAATGCCATGCAATCCGGCACGGCACGCACCAAGGAATGGCTTCTGGTCTTTCCGCCCGCCGAAGCGCGCGAGATTGATCCGCTGATGGGCTGGACCAGCAGCGATGACACGCAAAGCCAGGTCCGCCTGCGTTTTGAAACCCGCAAGCAGGCCGAGGATTACGCCCGCGAAAACGGGCTGGAATATGAGGTGGTCGAGCCGCATACCCGCGCGCCGAACATCCGTCCGCGTGGCTATGGCGAAAACTTTGCCAATGAGCGCCGCGCCCCCTGGACGCATTGAACCGCGCCCATTCTGAAAAATAAAAGCCGAAGGCCTGCAGCCTTCGGCTTTTATCATTCATGGAGCAGGTGCTTCAGACGGTATCGAGGTAAAGTTCAACCGTCTCGTCATCCGACAGCTCGGCCATGTAGTGCAGTTCTTGCCGCTTGGTCATGACAAGATTTTCGATCAGATGGGCAGGAAAGATACGCCGGATCTCGGATGAGGCGGCAAAGGCATCAATGGCCGAACCCCAAGTGCCCGGCAGTTGCTCAAGCCCCTGTTCATAGGCATTGCCCTTGATCGGCGGCGGCGGCTCAACCTTGTCTTCGATCCCGTTCAGCGCAGCGCCCAGAACCGCTGCGACAGTCAGGTAGGGGTTCACATCGCCCCCGGCCACGCGATGCTCGATCCGCCGCGCCTTGGGGCCGGAAGAGGGGATACGAATGGCCGAGGTCCGGTTTTCATAGGCCCAGCCGATCCCGGTCGGCGCATGGGCATTCGGCACCAGCCGGTCATAGCTGTTTTCATGCGGGGCAAAGACCAGAGTCGAGCCGGGCATTGCCGCAAGACAGCCCGCAACTGCATGGCGCAGCACCTCGGATCCTTCTTCACCGCCGTTGTCAAAGACGTTGCGGCCCTGCGCATCCAGTACCGAGAAATGCATATGCATCCCCGAGCCGTTCCATTCCTCATAGGGTTTGGCCATGAATGAGCCGGCAAAGCCGTAGCGTCGCGCCAGCCCCTTGACCAACAGCTTGAATAGCCAAGCGTCATCGGCTGCCTTCAGCGGATCGGCCTGATGCATCAGGTTGATTTCAAATTGCCCCGGCGCGGCCTCGGAAATAGCCGTGTCGGCGGGGATGTCCATCGCCTCACAAGCTTCGTAAAGCGCGGTAAAAAAGCGATCGAAAGCGTCAAGCGCACGCAGAGACAGCGTCTCGGCCCCGGTGCGACGCTTGCCAGAGCGCGGACTGGGCGGTACCCGCAGTTGCCCACCGGAATCGTCGATCAGAAAGAACTCAAGCTCGGTCGCCACCACCGGCGTCAGCCCGGCGGCCTTGTAGCGATCAACGACCCGAGCCAGCGCCTGACGGGGATCACCCTCATAGGGGCGGCCGTCAAGATGGAACATCCAGATCGGCAAAAGGCCGGTCGGCGCCTCAAGCCACGGCATGGGCATGAAGCCACGCTCGGTCGGCAACAGCAGCCCGTCGGGGTCACCGGCCTGAAAGACCAGCGGGCTGTCCTCGATATCCTCGCCCCAGATGTCCATGTTCAGGACAGAAAAGGGGAATTTCGTGCCTTCGGTCAGGATCTTGTCGGCAAAACGCGCCGGGATGCGCTTGCCGCGGGCAACGCCGTTGAGGTCGGCCGCAGCCACTCGGATAGTCCTGACGTCGGGATGCTCACGCAACCATTCCATGATTCACCTGATAAGATTGGGCCTGTAGCGGATCTTTTTCGTCGCACCGGGCAGATGGCGGTTCAGTCTGCGGTTCACGATGCCAAACAGCCCGATGAGGCATACGGTCAGCAAAACGAAATAAACCGCCACGATCGGGTAAGCGATGAAGGGGTTGAAGGTTTTGTCAGCAAAGTAGCTGGCATAATACAGCGCATCGCCACGTTGCTGATAGGCTGGAAAGCCCGAAAAGAACACCAGCGTCGTGGCATGGAACAGAAAGATCGCCTCGTTGGTATAGGCAGGCCAGGCAAGCCGCATGGCGGTCGGCCAGACCACTCGGCGATAACGGGTCCAGCCGGTCATGCCATAGGCATCAGCTGCCTCAAGCTCGCCCTTGGGCAGGTTGCGCAGCGCGCCGTAAAAGATCTCGGCCGAATAGGCGGCGGTGTTCAGCACCAGAACCAGCAGCGCACCGGCCCATGCCCGCGTCATCCACGAAGTCTCGACCGTGATGCCAAACACGTCAATACCGGCACGCGGCAGTTTGACGAGCATTTCATAGGCCAGAAAGAACTGGATAAAGAGCGGGCTGCCGCGAAAGATAAAGATGAACCACTCGGCCGGTTTTCTGATCAATCGGCTGTGGCTGGCCCGCGCCACGGCCAGAAGGTTGGCGAGGAAGAATCCGATAAACAGCGCCAGCGCCGCAAAATAGACGTTCCAGATCAGCCCCGAGCCGATCAGGGTGAATTGTTCGCAAAGGGTGAACTCGCCCCGCGGCAGCAGCCGCTCACCGATGCCGATGGCACGCAGCCCGTAGTTCTGAATGGTTTGCAGACATTCGTTCATGTGGCGGCCTTTCGCATCGCCTCTCCGGCGGCGGTGGCCTGACCTCGCGACAGCCGGGCGCGGATGCGGTCAAAGATCCGCTCGGATCCCCAGGTCATCAGCAGATAAAAGACCAGGATGCCGAGGAAGTAATAAAGCCGCCAATCCGGGTGCGGATAGGCATAGACCCGGGTCTTGGCCGCCCCCAGCTCACGCGCCCAATAGACGATATCTTCAACCCCCAGCACGAAAAGAAGCGGCGTGGCCTTGATCAGGATCATCCACAGATTGGCAAGGCCGGGCAGGGCATAGGTCCACATCTGCGGGATCAGAATGCGCCGGTTCACCTGTCCGGGGCTCATGCCGTAAGCCTCGGCCGTCTCAAGCTGGGCGCGAGGCACGGCATTCATCGCCCCGTAAAGCACATTGGCGGCAAAAGCGCCAAAAACCACGGCAAAGGCAATCACGGCAAGAAAGATGCCATAGGCCTGATGCACCCATTCCGGCGAAGTCGAAAGCGGCAGCTTGGCCGCCGAGCAAACGATGAATTCATTGCCGTGCCTGACCGGAACCGTCGGGTCGCAATAAATGCGCGAGCGCAGCCATTCAAAGGCCTGATCCAGTGCGATCGGCACGAAAAGAAAGAAGATGATGTCGGGCACACCACGCACCATCGACGTATAGATCCGCCCAAACCAGCGGATCGGCGCGATGCGCGACCGCGAGGCCATGGCTCCGCCAAAGCCGAACAGCAGCGCCACAGGTGCAGTAATCGCCAGCAACAGCAGGACCGTGCCGAAGGAGAGATAGAAAAGCAGGTGCTTGCCCGAGGCCAGATAGCACATCAGCCAGGCAAGTCCTTCCAGCGATTTGGGATCGGCGCAGGACGCGAACATGGATCACCCGGAATGCCCTGCCCGGACAAAGGTTCGGGCAGGGGCTTGTTTCAGATCAGAACAGCACGGCCTCGTCGCCAAACCACTTCTTGATCATTTCATTGAGCGATCCGTCCTCTTTCATCGAGGAAATGGCGGCGTCGAATTTCTCGCGCAGCTCGGTGTCGGATTTGCGCAGCGCCATGCCGATACCTTCGCCCAGCGGGATATCGTCCTTGCCGGTGACCCAGACGATTGCCCCGCCCGATTCCTCGACCACCGGGACGAGGAAGTCCTTGTCGGCAAAGACGGCCTCGGCCTCACCATTGCGGACCGCACCCACAGCTTCGTCAGGGGTTGCGAATTCCAGAAGCTCGGCCCCCGATTCAGCGACGTATTGTGCCTGAATGGTGCTGGTCTGGGCCGCGACGACGCCTTGCGTCACATCCACATCAGCCGCAGGCGCGGCATAGGCCGATGCAGTCGGCGGGATGTAGTTCTGCGAAAAGGCGACGGACTGGCGGCGCTCTTCGGTGATGCTCATCCCGGCCATGATCGCGTCATAGTTCGAGCTGTTCAGGTTGGGAATGATCGAATCCCAGTCATTCTTGACCCAGGTGCATTCCAGCTGGGCGCGTTTGCACAGCTCATTGCCCAGCTCGACCTCGAAACCGTCGACCTCGCCCTGATCGTTGACGAGGTTGTAGGGAGGATAGGCGCCCTCGGTCGCAATGCGCACCGTCTGTGCCAGCCCCATGCCCGCGGTCAGCGCAAGGGCTGCGGCAGCAAGCATCAAGTTCTTCATCCTTCACTCTCCTGTTGGTGTTTTCATTCGGCCATTGTTGCACTCAGGAACTGCCGCAGCCGTTCAGAGCGGGGTGCGCCGAACAACTGGTCAGGGGGGCCTTCTTCCTCGATCCGGCCTTGATGGAGAAAGACGACGTGATCGCTGACATCTGCCGCCAGACGCATGTCATGGGTGACAAGCAGCATGGTGCGATGTTCGGCGGCAAGGTCCTTGATGACGCGCACCACCTCTTGCTGCAACTCGGGGTCCAGTGCGCTGGTCGGCTCATCCAATAGCAACGCCTTGGGCTCCATGCACAGGGCACGCGCTATGGCCGCGCGCTGCTGCTGTCCGCCCGAAAGCTGCGCGGGCCAGGCGTCAGCCTTGTCGCCGATACCAACCTTGGCCAACAGCTCACGCGCGCGGGCCTCGACCTGGCGGGGATCGCGTTTAAGCACATGCACCGGCGCCTCCGTGACGTTTTGCAGGATCGTCATGTGGGACCAGAGGTTGAATTGCTGAAACACCATCGACAGATTGGTGCGCAGCCGCGTCACCTGTGCCCGGTCGGCAGGGGCACGCGCAAGACCGGTACCGCGCCAACGCACGGCCTCGCCCTCAAACAGGATCTCGCCTTGCTGGCTGTCTTCAAGCAAGTTGCAGCAGCGCAGAAGCGTCGATTTGCCCGACCCGGACGAGCCGATCAGGCTGACGACATGGCCGCGCGGTGCGGCAAGGCTGACGCCGCGGATAACCTGCAGTGGGCCGTAAGACTTGTGCAGGTCCCGGATCTGGATCACCGGCGCGTCAGAGCTGCGAGAGAGCCCCGCGGCCGGGGGCGTAGCGGCTGTCATACTGATCGGTTCTGTTTGGCTCATGCAGATATGAGGCGATATTTGCCACTCGATTGCAACGCTTTCCTCGCTGGCTTTCCGGTCAGGTCGCAGGCTTGAGAGCGGGGGCAGGAGCAGTGGTTTTTCACGAATCCACCTGACCCAGATCGTCCAGAGCCTGATTCCTGGCCAGAGCAGAGTCGCGGTCGTTCACGCCCAACAGCCCGGCGACCAGCCGCACCAACGCCTCTTCTTCGGGGTCGCGCTGGCCGTCGGCATAGGCAACCTCCCACAGTGCGGCGATGATCTTTTGCCGGTCCTGCAACTCGACACGTTCCTTGATCGTACGGGTAAAGCGTACCGTATCAGGGGCTTCGGCCTCGATCATCTCGGCTGCGGCGCGCTTTTCGGCGGCCTCGATCCGGGTCAGGCCACGGCGGCGCGCCAGCACCTGGTCGATGCGCTGCTGCTCGACAACACCATAATGATCGTCGGCGCGTGCCAGCCGCACCAAAAGCGAGGCGACCGCGACTTCGGCATCCTGCCCGTTCAGGCGCGTTTGGTCGGTACTGTCGGCGAAAAGCCGGGTCAGAAGATTGCGAAACATGGGTGGATATTATGACATTTTCACGCCGCAACAATATGCAGCGCGAAATTTGTCAGGCAGATTTTTCGCCCTGAGAGGACCTGGCCCCGGAAAACGCGTAAGCAGTCAGCCGTCAGGCTGCGCCCTGCGCCCCCTGACCTCAGCTAGTAACGTTGCGGCACATAGAGTTCCGGCGGCAGCACCTCGCGCTCGTAATCGGGATTAAAGACCCGATCAGGCAGGGAGATCTCTTCATGCGGGACGTCGCCATAGGGAATCATGCTGAGCAGATGAGCCATACAGTTCAGCCGCGCCCGCTTTTTGTCATTGCCGGGGACAATGTACCAGGGCGCTTCGGGGATGTTCGTGCGCTCGAACATATCTTCCTTGGCCTTGGTGTAGTCCTCCCACCTGACGCGTGCCTGCAGGTCCATGGGCGACAGTTTCCACTGTTTCAGCGGGTCATGAATGCGCATCAGAAAGCGCATCTGCTGTTCCTCATCCGTGATCGAAAACCAGTATTTCACCAGCCGGATGCCCGAGCGAACCAACATCCGCTCAAACTCCGGGACGTCGCGAAAGAACTGTTCGACCTGATCTTCGGTCGCAAAGCCCATCACCCGCTCGACCCCGGCGCGGTTGTACCAGCTGCGGTCAAAAAGCACGATCTCGCCGCCCGCTGGCAGGTGGGGAACGTAGCGCTGGAAATACCATTGGGTCTTTTCACGGTCCGAAGGCGCGGGCAGGGCGACCACACGCGCCACACGTGGGTTAAGCCGCTGGGTAATGCGCTTGATTGCCCCGCCCTTACCTGCGCTGTCGCGGCCTTCGAAAATGACCACGACCTTTTCCTTGTTGTATGATACCCAGTCCTGCAACCGGATCAGTTCAGCCTGCAAACGCAGCAACTCGCGGAAATAATCCGCGCGCGGCATCGCATCGGGATGGGCGGCGCGATAGATCCGGGACAACTCTTGCGACAGGGTCGCATCCTCAAGCTCGATCTCGATATCCTCATCCAGAGTGTCCTGAAGTTCGGCCTCGAGCCAGTCTTTGGGCGTTGCGTCCCGCATCGGTGATCTCCTGCTGCTCTGCGGCGGTCTAGCTGGACAATGTGACAATCCCGTGTCGGTTCCTAGAACAGCCCGGCGCAGGCCCGGATGATGCCAAATGCGATGCCGCCGCCGCTGGATCCGGCAACTGTGCCACACCAGCGACCGTCATTGGAAAAAAGGCTTTTGCTGCCTTTGGGGCGGTAGGCGACGCGCTTGCCGGTGACAGTGAATAGATTCAGCGTTCCCGCACCGTTCGGAGCGTAATACCCAACGACCGAACCGTCACCGGTAAAGATTACCCGCTTTTCATTGGCCGGGTTCTGCGGAGAATTGGCATAGCTGGATGAGCTGTTGGCCGAACTGGCCGCCGAATTCGCCGCCGCATTGGGCGAATTCGAGGTTTTTGCCGGAGAGTTCTGAGGCGCGCCGGGTCCCAGATCAAAGGGCAGGCTGGTCTGATCAATCAGAAACAACGATGCATCCGCAAAGGCGGGTGTGGCAGAAAGTGCGATCAGGGTCAAAAGTGCGCGCATGTCGGGACCATTCCTGTGATCCCGACATTATGGCGACAGGCGGTGGATCAGACCAGCCGCTCGTTCTCCATCGCGGCGCGAACGAAGCCCGCAAAAAGCGGCGCAGGCTCGAAAGGTTTCGACTTCAGCTCGGGGTGCGACTGGACGCCGATGAACCACGGATGGTCGGCATATTCGACCACCTCGGGCAGCCGCCCGTCGGGGGACATGCCGGAAAAGCTGAGACCGGCTTGCTCAAGCTTTTCACGATATTTGGCATCGACCTCATAGCGGTGACGGTGGCGGTCCTCGATCTCCAGCGCACCGCCATAAACCTTGGAAATCTTCGAGCCGGGCGACAGCACCGCCGTATAGGCGCCAAGCCGCATGGTGCCGCCTTTGTCGTCGGTCAGCTTGCGCTGGACGGTGTAATTGCCCTGCACCCATTCCTTGAGGTGATAGACCACCGGGGTAAAACGCGTCTCGCCGGCCTCATGGTCAAATTCCTCGGAACCCGCGTCGGGCATGTCGGCAAGGTTGCGCGCCGCCTCGATCACGGCCATCTGCATACCAAGACAGATGCCCAGATAGGGCACTTTCTTTTCACGGGCATATTTCGCTGCGGCAATCATGCCCTCGGTGCCGCGCTCGCCAAAACCGCCGGGAACGATGATTCCGTTGTAGCCGTCCAGAAGATGGGCGCCTTCGCCTTCAAGCTTTTCGCTGTCCACCCAATCAGCGCGGACGCGGACACGATTGGCCATTCCGCCATGGGTCAGCGCCTCGGCGATGGATTTATACGCGTCCTCAAGCTGGGTGTATTTGCCGACCACGGCGACCCGAACCTCGCCCTCGGCATTTTCCAGCCGATCCATCACATCCTCCCAACGTGTCAGATCGGGGCGAGGGGCTGGGCTGATCTGAAAGGCGTCAAGCACCGCCTGATCGAGACCGGCACGATGGTAGGCCAGCGGGGCCTCATAGATCGACTTCAGGTCATAGGCCGGGATCACGGCGTCAGGCCGTACATTGCAGAACAGTGCGATCTTGGCGCGTTCCTTTTCCGGGATGGGCTGCTCACTGCGGCAGACCAGGACATCCGGGGCAATCCCGATCGAGCGCAGCTCTTTCACCGAATGCTGGGTCGGTTTGGTTTTCAGCTCACCACTGGCGGCCAGATAGGGCATCAGCGTCAGATGCATAAAGATCGACTGCCCGCGCGGACGTTCCTGCGAAAACTGCCGGATCGCCTCAAAGAAGGGCAAGCCTTCGATATCGCCGACCGTGCCGCCGATCTCGCAGAGCATGAAATCGACCTCTTCCTCGCCAATCGCAAGAAAGTCTTTGATTTCATTCGTGACGTGGGGAATGACCTGAATGGTTTTACCCAGATAGGCACCGCGCCGCTCTTTCTCCAGAACGTTGGAATAGATCCTGCCGGCCGAGACCGAGTCGGTCTTACGCGCCGACACGCCGGTAAATCGCTCATAATGCCCAAGATCGAGATCGGTTTCCGCCCCGTCATCGGTGACAAAAACCTCACCATGTTCAAAGGGGCTCATGGTGCCGGGATCGACGTTCAGATAGGGGTCAAGCTTGCGCAGACGCACAGTGTAGCCCCGTGCCTGCAAAAGCGCCCCCAGCGCCGCCGATGCCAGCCCCTTGCCGAGCGAAGAAACCACACCGCCGGTGATGAAGATGTATCGCGCCATCGAGGCCCCCGTGAATTATCAATAGCAGATTGCGGCCCGAATCTAGCGGGTATCACGGGACTAAAGTCATATCTGATTTATCCCGTGGCCGCAACGGACCGCAAGTTATGGTAAGGGGCAGCCGAGGCGGCCCCAAGTTATGGTATCAGTTATTGCCTGTATTCTGGGCAGCCGGTTCCTGCGCCGCCGGAGCCGCTTCGCCAGCCTCAGCAGGCGCCTGCGGGGCAGGGGTCTGGGCTGCCGGCGCGGGCGGCGTCACCGGTTGGCCAGCGCCCGGAACAACGGGCTGGCCCGCACCCGGGGGCGGCGTATAGCCGCCGATTCCGGGCAGTTCGCCTGCCGGCGCAGTTTCGGCCCCGCCAAGATCCAGCTGATCCACGATCGAGCCGCTCGACGCATTTTTTGCAGCGATCAGGGTCAGGGCCATCGAGGTGATGATAAAGCCGATAGCAAAAATCCAGGTCAGTCGCGACAGCGCGTTGGCGGCCTGACGACCGGTCATCACACCGCCGCCACCCCCGCCAATGCCAAGGCCGCCGCCCTCGGACCGTTGCAACAGCACCACTCCGATCAGCAGGACGGCAAGGATCAGATGCACGGTAAGGACGACGTTTTCCACCACGGGGCCTTTCATTCAGCGACGCGCCTATCTAGTCACCTGGGCACGGGTTGGCAAGCGGGGGGAACCATGGGCGCGCTGATGATCCAGGGAACCGGGTCGAATGTGGGAAAATCGCTGCTGGTGGCGGGGCTGTGCCGCGCGGCTTTGCGGCGCGGGATCAGTGTTGCACCCTTCAAGCCCCAGAACATGTCGAACAACGCTGCCGTCACCCCTGATGGCGGAGAAATCGGCCGCGCACAGGCCTTACAGGCGCGGGCAGCCGGGCTTGCCCCTTCGGTCCACATGAACCCGGTCCTGCTGAAACCCGAGACTGACCGCACTGCGCAGGTGGTGGTGCAGGGTCACGCCATGACCCGCGCCGCCGCCGCCGATTACGGCGCCCTGAAACAGCAACTGATGAATGTGGTTCTGGACAGCTTTTCCCGCATGCGCAGCGCCCATGATCTGGTGCTGGTAGAAGGCGCCGGCAGTCCGGCCGAGGTCAACCTGCGTGCCCGGGATATCGCCAATATGGGCTTTGCCCGTGCCGCCGGCGTGCCTGTGGTTCTGGCCGGAGACATCGACCGCGGCGGCGTCATTGCCCAGATCATCGGCACTCAGGCGGTGATTGATCCTGAGGATGCGGCGATGATCCGCGGCTTTATCATTAACCGTTTTCGCGGGGATCCGTCGCTGTTTGACGAAGGCCGCCACTTTATCACTGAGCGCACGGGTTGGCCCGATCTTGGGCTTGTCCCCTGGTTTGCCGATGCCGCGCGCCTGCCCGCCGAGGACGCAGTGGATCTGCGTCGCGCCTCGGGGGCAGGGGGGCTGCATATCGCCTGTCCGATGCTGTCGCGTATCGCTAATTTCGACGATCTCGACCCGCTCACGGCCGAGCCGGGGGTGCGGTTGACCATGGTCCCGCCCGGTCAGGCCTTGCCGGGCGACGCTGATGTGGTGATCCTGCCCGGGACGAAATCGACGCGCGGCGATCTGGATTTCCTGCGCCAGCAAGGCTGGGATATCGACCTTGCTGCGCATCTGCGGCGTGGGGGGCGGGTGCTGGGGATATGCGGCGGCTATCAGATGCTTGGCCGCCGGATCCACGATCCTGATGGCTATGACGGCAGCCCCGGCAGCACCCAGGGGCTGGGACATCTGGACGTCGAGACGCGTATGGCCCCGGAAAAGCGCCTGACCCGCAGCCGGGGGACCGCACTAGGCGCGCCTGTTGAAGGGTATGAAATCCACATGGGCCGAACCGAGGGACCGGATTGCGCCCGCCCCTTTGCCCATATTCCCGGCCCGGATGGGGCAGGCAGCCCCTGCGGCAGGGTCGCGGGTACCTATCTGCACGGGCTTTTTACCGGCGACGCCTTTCGTGCGGCATGGCTGGCGCAATTTGACGCAGTCTCGGCCCTGAATTACGGTGCCGGAGTCGATGACGTGCTCGACCGGCTGGCCGAGCACCTTGAGGCGCATCTGGATATCGACCGTCTGCTATCGTTTGCGCGTTAGAGGAGGCCGGTCAGAATACGCTCGGCCTCAGCCTTGCAGGGGGTAAGGCGGGCGCGATCCTCTCCGGGGAAGAAGCGAGCGCGAACGGCGGTCGGCATCGGTGCTGGTTCGGCAATGACGACACGAGGACCAAGCGTCTGATTCTCAAGCTGCCAGCTGCGAGCCAGCGCGATCTGCGCGGCCTTGGTCGCACCATAGCTGCCAAAGAATTTCTGCCCGGCGTATTTGTCGTCAAAGAACAGTGCCGTGCCCTTACGCGCGCGCAAAAGCGGCTCGATCAAACCGATCAGCCCGCGTGTCGTGACAAGGTTCATATCCACGGATTTCTGAAAATCCTTGCCGTCGATATGGCCCGCCGGGGACAGCGGCGCGGCGTGGATCGCAGTATGTGCCCAGAGATTTAGTCCGCCCCAACGCTCTGTCACTGCCTTGGCCATCTGTACCATGGCCTCGGGCTGACCAATATCCATGGGAGCCAGCGTGGCCGAACCGCCAGCCTTGCGGATACGGTCGTCCAGTTCTTCCAGCGCACCAGTCGTGCGGGCAACAGCCAGGATATGCCAGCCGCGAGCGGCAAGGGCTTCGGCCAAAGCGGCACCAAGGCCGCGCGAGGCGCCGGTGATCAGCGCGATTTTGTCATGCTCGGTCATGGCTGCCGATTTGGCACCGGCTGCGGGCGGGTGCAAGCCCCGGCATTCTGGCTACGTCATTCTGGCCGCGCTTCCTGCTGCAATCGCGCCAGTGCCGACTGGCAGATACCCAGATCAAGCCATTGGCAACCCGAACAGATTCTTGCAAGATCCCGGGGTTGCAGACTGTCGACCGCGCGACCCTGTGCCTCGGCCCAGGTCATGCGCTGGCCGGGCCGGATACCAAGTGCCGCTGCATGGCGGCGGTCGAGCCTGCGAATGCGCTCATCGCCAAGGCAGCCCATGCCACGCCGCGAAGGGCAGGGCGCGCAGATCGAATCTGCCATTCCGGTGATCAATACAGGCGTCTGCGGATCAGCGCGCAGCCGGTCGCGCACAATGCTGTCCATATTGGCGGTGAACTCGGGCGAATAGCCGCTGCCCTGCCAGCCGATCGCACAAAGTACGTGATGGGGACGCAGCAGAACGGCCCCGGATGTGCTCCGGGGCCGTTTCGTATCTTTCTGCGTTTTGCCGCTCAGCGGGCGTCCAGCGGCTTGTAGTCGCGGCGCGGAGCACCGACGTAAAGCTGGCGCGGACGGCCGATCTTGTTCTGCGGATCGGCAATCATCTCTTTCCACTGCGAGATCCAGCCGACAGTCCGCGACAGCGCAAAGATCGGGGTGAACATCGAAGTCGGGAAGCCAATAGCTTCGAGGATGATGCCCGAGTAGAAATCGACGTTCGGATAAAGCTTCTTGGCGACGAAATATTCGTCCTCAAGCGCGATCCGCTCAAGCTCTTTGGCAACCTGGAGGGTCGGGTTGTTGTGGATACCAAGCAGGTCCAGAACCTCGTCAGCCGATTCCTTCATTACCTTGGCCCGCGGGTCAAAGTTCTTATAGACCCGGTGACCAAAGCCCATCAGGCGGAACGGATCGTTCTTATCCTTGGCGCGGGCAAGGAATTCGGGGATCCGGTCGACAGTGCCGATCTGGCGCAGCATCTCAAGGCAGGCCTGGTTGGCGCCGCCATGTGCCGGCCCCCAGAGGCAAGCGATGCCTGCGGCGATACAGGCAAAGGGGTTCGCGCCCGAAGAGCCAGCCAGACGCACGGTCGAGGTCGAGGCGTTCTGTTCGTGATCCGCATGCAGGGTAAAGATGCGGTCCATAGCGCGCGCCAGCGCCGGATCGACCTGATAGGGCTCGGCCGGGACCGAGAAGCACATGTGCAGGAAGTTGCTGGCGTAATCCAGCTCATTGCGCGGATAGACGAAGGGCTGGCCCAGCGAATATTTATAGGCCATCGCAGCGATGGTCGGAACCTTGGCAATCAGCCGGATCGAGGCGATCTCGCGCTGGACCGGGTCATTGATGTCGATCGAGTCGTGATAGAAGGCCGACATGGCCCCAACCACGCCCACCATGGTCGCCATCGGGTGGCTGTCGCGGCGGAAACCGCGGAAGAAATAGTGCATCTGTTCATGCACCATGGTGTGGCGGGTCACCCGGGTTTCAAAGTCAACGAGCTGGTCGCGGTTCGGCAGTTCGCCGTAAAGCAGCAGGTAGCAGACTTCCAGGTAATGCGAATGCTCGGCCAGCTGCTCGATCGGATAGCCGCGATACCAAAGCTCACCCTTGTCGCCGTCGATATAGGTGATGGTCGAATCACAAGACGCAGTCGAGGTGAACCCGGGGTCATAGGTAAAGACGCCCGCTTCGCCATAGAGTTTGCGAATGTCGATGACGTCCGGCCCGGCGGTCGGGGAAAGGACTGCGAGATCGAAATCCTTGCCTCCCAGTTGCAGTTTCGCGGTTTTTCCTTCAGCCATTCCCAGTTCCTTTCACCTGTCGCCAGCCCACGGGCCGGGTGATGGGAGCGGGCCTTAGCCCGCCTGATCCTGCAGCCGGGCCAGCGTCTCTTCGCGGCCAAGTGCTAACATCATATCGAACACGCTGGGGGTTGAACTGCGGCCAGCGAGCGCCGCACGAAGCGGTGCCGCGATCTTGCCCAATCCCAGCCCGTGCGACTCGCCGATTTGCTTGGCTGCCGCTTCGAGTTCGTCACGGCTCCAGCTAGCATTCTGCACTGCGGCAGTCAATTCACTCAGTATACCACGGGATACAGAATCCAGCGCCGATGCGGCCTTTTCTTCGATCTCGACCGGACGATCAATCAGGGCGTAATGGGCCTGATCAAGCAGCGCGGGCAGGGTTTTTGCCTTGGCTTTCAATGCCTCAAGCGCCGGACGGATACGCGAAATCTGGCGCTCTTCCAACGGCGCAGCCCCAGTAGCTGCGAGGAAGGTCGCAATTTCGGCCAAAATATCATCGTCGCTCATCCGCGCGATATGCCAGCCGCTGACATGCTCAAGTTTCTTGAAGTCCAGCCGGGCAGGAGCCTTGCCAATCCCGTTGAGGTCGAACCATGCCTTGGCCTGCTCATCATCGAAAAGCTCGTCGTCGCCATGGCTCCAGCCAAGACGGGCAAGGTAATTGCGCATCGCCGCCGCTGGATAACCCATAGCCGCATATTCATGCAGACCGACCGCTCCGTGACGCTTGGACAATTTCTTGCCGTCAGGTCCATGGATCAGCGGAATATGGGCGAACACCGGGATCTGCCAGCCCATGCCCTGATAGATATGAATCTGCCGCGCAGCATTTGTCAGGTGATCATCGCCGCGGATAACATGGGTGACACCCATGTCATGGTCATCGACCACCACCGCCAGCATATAGGTGGGCGTCCCGTCCGAGCGCAGCAGGACCATGTCATCCAGCTGTTCATTGGCAAAGGTCACGTCGCCTTGCACAGCGTCATGAACCACAGTTTCTCCGCTGCGCGGCGCCTTTAGCCGAATGACATAGGGCTCATCAGGATGGGTCGCCGGATCCGCATCGCGCCAAGGCGAAAGAAACAGCGTCGAACGCCCTTCGGCCTTGGCTGCTTCGCGGAACTGCTCGATCTCTTCGACAGTCGAGAAACATTTATAGGCCGTCCCGTTTTCCAGCATTGCGCGGGCGACCTCAGCATGGCGTTCACGGCAGGCGAACTGGCTGGTCGGCTCACCATCCCAGTCCAGCCCCAGCCAGCGCAGACCTTCCAAGATCGCCTCAGTCGCCTCGGGTGTTGACCGCGCACGGTCGGTATCCTCGATCCGCAGCAGAAATTTCCCGCCCCGGCCACGGGCATAAAGCCAGTTGAAAAGTGCCGTTCGCGCGCCGCCGATATGCAGATAGCCGGTCGGAGAGGGGGCAAAGCGGGTCACAACAGGGGAGGAATCAATCATGCGAGGTCCGGTCGATCCAGAAAACAGGGATATTGGCTGCGTCGATTAACTCTTCTGAAAGAGTCGGCATGCCAATCTTGCCGTCACAGATACGCAAGTGATGCGACAAGGACAAGTTTTGGTGACGGAATCGGTAAACACCTCCCTGATTGGCCTGCCGGTGGTCCGTAGGGAGCGGCTGGCATCGCAGAGCGCGGTACCAAGGCCTCCGGTCACGTTGCGTGCCGGGCTGCTACCCTGGATACCCTTTTGGCTGGCGCTTGGCATCGGCGGCTGGTTTCTGCTGCGCGATGAGCCCGGCCGCAAGTTCTACGCAGCGCTGGTGCTGATCGGGGGGATGAGCCTGCTTTTATCGCTTGCAGCGCCCAGATTGGCGGAAACAGGGCGCATCGGCTGGCCATGGGCCGACCGTTTGCGGCTTGTCGGGCTGGCGCTGTGCCTTATCACGCTAGGCGCCGGGCTGGCCGGGGGCAGGGCGCATATGGTCGCGGCTCCGGTGCTGGGGTTTCGTTATTATGGACCGGTCGAAGGTCGGGTAATCGGCATTGATCGCTCTTCCAGCGACCGCATCCGGCTGCTGCTTGACCGGGTAAGGCTGCATAAGGTGCCGCCAACCCGGACTCCGGAACGGGTGCGGGTCTCCCTGCATGATTACGAGACGTTGCCTGTGCCTGGGCAGCAGGTGATGCTGACCGCGCATCTTGCCCCGCCCGCAGGCCCGACTGAGCCTGGCGCTTTCGACTTTCGCCGCCTCGCCTGGTTCGAGCGGCTAGGGGCTGTTGGTTACGCCCGCACGCCGGTGCTGACCGTAGCACCTCCGGCTGAGGACGGGTTGCTCAGCATGCATCGGCTGCGGATGAACCTCGCGGAATCCATGCGCCAGAAAATCGGCGGACAGGCCGGAGCAGTAGCAGCGGCGTTGATGACTGGCGACCGCTCGGGAATCGCCGAGCAGACCAATCAGATCATGCGCGATTCGAACCTGTACCACATCATCTCGATCTCAGGCCTGCATATGAGTATGCTCGCGGGGTTCGTCTATGCCGGTCTTCGGCTTGTCGGCACCGCAATACAGGGTGCAACAGGGCTTCGGCCCGGCCCACTGCACAAGCTTGCCGCAGCCGGCGCGCTTACCGCAGCCGGGGTGTATCTTTGGCTGTCAGGTGGCGGTGTTGCGACCGAGCGCTCTTTCATCATGGTCGCGGTAATGCTGCTCGCGATCATTGCAGACAGGCGTGCGGTTTCTTTGCGCACCGTCGCAGTCGCAGCGACTATAGTTCTGGTGGTGAAACCCGAGGCACTGACTGACCCCGGTTTTCAGATGAGTTTTGCCGCCACAGTCGCACTGATCCTTGTACATGAGCCGTGGCTGAAAGTTTCACCACACCTGACTTGGTGGACAAGGCCAATCCTGATGCTTGTCGTCTCATCGCTGGTAGCAAGTCTCGCCACCGCACCGATTGCTGCTGCCCATTTCGGCCGAATGACCCAGTACGGATTGCTTGCAAATATGCTTGTTGTGCCGGTCGTTGGAGTACTGGTCATGCCCGGTGGTGTCATGGCGGCTCTGCTCGCACCTATCGGACTGGCGCAGCCAGCACTGTGGTTGATGGGTGTCGGTACAAGTTGGATGCTGATGATCGCTCAATGGATCGCTGACTTGCGTGGAGCAGTGATGCTGATCCCGGCGGCACCAAACTCGGTCCTGCCGGTCATGGCCATAGGTGCAGTGTTGGTGACACTTGGTCCTATGGGAGGATACCACCGCGCAGCGCTATTCTCCCGACGCCTGGCCGGGGCAGTCTTGATGGTAAGTGCGATCATTCTATGGCTGACAGACAGGCGCCCCGATATTCTTATTTCGGCTCAAGGCGATGCGGTCGCAATTATGACGCCTGCTGGACGTGTGCCTTCAAAACCAACTGGTGGTAGTTTCGCTGTCCGCAATTGGCTGGAGGCTGACGGTGATCCTGCCGATCAAGTTCAGGCCGCAGCCCATCAGCTTTGGCGCGGCGAAGCATCAAACCGCGTAGCCAAGCTAACTCAGAGTGCAAACCCACTGCTTATCCGCCATTTGACGAAAAGTTCTGCTGAGCAGAATTCTGGTACGTTCTGCCAGAATCAGGAAATTGTTGTGATTACCGGAAGACTATCAGACGGGAAGACGTCCAAAGAAGGGTGCCTGATCGTAGATACTGACTATCTGCGCATCCATGGCGCTACAGCAATATATCTCCACCAGAACAGATTAGAGATTATTTCCACTGAAACATCCCCCAAAGAACGATTCTGGAGCAGTAGCTCCTCTTAAATGAATAAAGCACGGTACTGAGAAAATGCACGGATTAATCAATCGCTGCATCGAAGCTTTTATCCGCAGTAACTACGACAGAGATACTTGGAATCAGGTCGTAACCAAGGTCGGGATAAAAGCCGACAGTTTTCTTACCTGGAACGAAGTCTCGGACAATATTACATATTCAATAGTGATCACATCTGCCAAAATACTTGAAAAATCGGTAAACGAGTTTCTAGAGGATATGGGATCGTGGCTGACCCGGCAGGAAAAGATCCGTCGCCTGCTACGATTCAGCGGGTCAAGCTTTGAAGAATTTACAGAGTCTTTAGGTTGTGTTGACAAAAAGGATTCCCC